>CBFCZJ010000023.1:0-19837 GCA_965602445.1 uncultured Desulfobacterales bacterium
CCCGCCGGCCCGGAGGGGGGCACCTGTCTCAGATCCACTCCGAGCTTCAGCGCCAGCCTCCGGGTGGATGGAGAGGCCGGCACCGGCCTTCCGTCGTCCCGCCGGGGCTCTTTTCGTTCGCCGGCCGGTGCAGATTCTTTTGCTTCACCGGCCTCGGCCGATCCCTTTCCTTCCCGGGCAGGCGCGTCCTCTGATTTTCGATGCTTTTCGACCGGCGGCGCTTTTTCTTCCCTTTTGTCCTTCGCCGCTTCTCTGGCTTCCGCGGCATCGCCGAAGACCACCAGAACGTCGCCCACGCTGACCACGTCCCCGGCCTCGACCCGGATCTCTTCGATCATGCCGGTGTAAGGGGACGGTATTTCCACCGCCGCCTTGTCGGTTTCCACCTCCAGCAGGGGGTCTCCCTCGCTGACCCCGTCGCCTACCGACACCAGCACCGAGACCACTTCCCCCTCGTGGATCCCCTCTCCCAGGTCCGGCAGCTTGAATTCTCTTGCCATCGGGATCTCCGTTCTACTTGATTGGTTTTACGCCGAGCGCGAAGTCAAACGCTTCGTTTCTTTCCTGCGGTGAAGAGGGTTTCCCCGTTTGATCTTCTGTCCTGTTTCGCGGAACGCGAAACTTACATGAAAGCGCGTCAGCGATTTCATCAGGGCTCGGTTTCAAGCGCCTGTACGGCCGCCCTGAAAATCCGCCCGGCACTGGGAATATAGGCCTTCTCCCTTGCAAACAGCGGAATCACCATGTCGAATCCGGTAACACGGGCGATCGGCGCCTCCAGGTGATAGAAGGATTTTTCCACGAGCCGGGAGACGATTTCCGCACCGGGACCAAAGCTTCGCGGCGCCTCGTGGACGATCACCGCCCGGCCCGTCTTTTTCACCGACTCGGTGAACAGGCGGTCGTCCAGCGGAGAGACGGTCAGCAGATCGATGACCTCGGTCTGCACCCCCTTTTTCTTTTCGAGCTCGTCTGCGGCCTCCAGCACCGGCCGGATCATGGCTCCGTAGGCGATCATCGTCAAATCGGTCCCCTCCCGGACGATCTGCGATTCGCCGATGGGCAGGGTTTCTTCCTCGTCGGGGACCTCTTCGCGAAAGGCGCGGTACAGGGCCTTCGCCTCGTAGAAGATCACCGGGTCCGGGTCGCGAATGGCGCTGACCATCAGCGCCCGGGCGTTTCGGGGACCGGACGGGATCACCATCTTCACCCCCGGCATGTGGGCCCAGTAGGCCTCCCGGCTTTCGGAGTGGTGTTCCAGTGCCCGCACCCCGCCGCCGTAGGGGGCCCGCAGCACCATGGGCACGGTGACCGCCCCCTGACTCCTGAGCCGCAGACGAGCGGCATGGCTTTCGATCTGGTGAAAGCAGTGGTAGGCAAAGCCGGAAAACTGGATTTCGGCTACCGGCTTCAGACCGTAGATCGCCATGCCGATGGACATGCCGGCGATCCCCGATTCGGCAAGCGGGGTGTCGACCACCCGGCGTTCACCGAACCGGTCGATCAGTCCGTCGGTGACCCGGAACACGCCGCCGTCCACCCCCACGTCTTCTCCTATAACGATGACGCTGTCGTCTTTTTCCATCTCCTGGGCAAGGGCCAGGTTGAGCGCCTGCACCATATTCAGCTTAGCCATGGTTTGCCTCCTCCTTCAGCTCCCGGGCGAGAAACTGCCGCTGCTCTTCGAGGTAGGCCGGCCGCTCTTCATAGGTGTGATCAAACATGTCCATCGGATCGCCCATGGATTTCATTTTTTCCTCGGCGTGGTCCACGGCGGCCTGAATGCTCTCCTTGATCTCGCTTTCGACGGCTTGGATCTTTTCTTCGTCGAGCAGGCCCTTTTCCGACAGGTACCCGGCAAAACGGGTGAGCGGATCCTTGGCCCGCCAGGATTCGACCTCGTCGTCTTTTCGGTAGCGCTTGGGGTCGTCTGCCGTGGTGTGAACCGACATGCGGTAGGTGACGGCTTCGATGAGGGTGGGTCCTTCTCCGTCCCGGGCGCGGTCCACGGCTTCCCTGGAGGCGGCGACCGTGGCCAGGATGTCGTTTCCGTCCACTTGAATGCCGGGCATTCCGTAGGCGACCGCTTTTTGAGCGATGCTCTTGGAGCGGGTCTGCTTCGATCGCGGAATCGATATGGCCCAGTGATTGTTCTGGCAGATGAAAACCACCGGGGCCCGGTAGACGGCGGCAAAGTTCATGGCCTCGTGAAAATCGCCCTCGGAGGTCGCCCCATCCCCGAAAAACGTCATGACCACGTTCTTTTTTTCCCGGTATTTCATGCCCCACCCGATGCCAACGGCGTGGAGCATCTGGGAGCCCACCGGCACCGACACCGGCAGATTGTTTTCCCCGCCGGCCTCGCTGGCCCCTTCTGAAAATCCGCTTGCCGAGATGATGATGCTTTCCATGGACCTGCCCCGCCACATCTCGGCAACCGCCTCCCGGAAGGAGGGAACCAGCCAGTCTTCTTCTTCCAGGACCGATACCGGCCCCACCTGGGAAGCCTCCTGTCCGGATACCGGCGGAAAGGTGCCGATTCTTCCCTGCCGCTGGAGATTGAGCAGCCGCTCATCGAACCGCCTTCCCAGCAGCATGAACCGGTAAAGCTTGACAAGCAGGTCGTCGTCGATGGCCGGCGCCAACTCCTCGTCCAGACTGCCATCGGCCGAGAGGATGGAAAGGGTCTCCACCCTGTCGGGTATCTTGAACTCTTCTCTCGGCATCGGCACCTCCTTGTCCCTGAATACCCTGTGGCATGGAATGCAGCTTTGTTTTTAGTAGCTATAAACATTGGTCCGAATGTCAGACCCGTCAAGACAATGCATGCCTTAGCCGGCTTGGGTGTTCGATCACGCCCGGGCTCATGTGAAACTTCGACCAATGCCGAAGGATTCAGTGAGGAAAATTTCCAAATCCCAAGCACCAAGTCCCAAACAAACTCCAATGATCAAACGGACCATTTTTTTTTCCGAGAAAACCTGATAAGCGGTGGAAAACCGATATGATAGCAAATTTTGTCGGGGTTCTTGGTTCCGCACACTGCCAAAGGAGAAGACATGCTCAACCACGTGGTCATGATGAAGTTCAAGCCGGAGGTCACCGACGAACAGATCACCGCCCTGGAGAAAATGCTCGACGATCTGCCGAATCAGATAATCGAAATTCACGCCTACGAGTTCGGTCGGGACGTGATCCGAGACGAACGCTCCTACGATTTTGCCCTGGTTTCACTGTTCGCCAACCCCGAGGCCCTGCAGCGGTACAAAACCCATCCAGCGCATCTTGAGGTCGTCGAAATCCTCAAAAAGCGGTGCGCGCAGATGATCACGGTCGACTTTCATGGATCCGACGCCAGTTCCCTGAAGGAGTATACCCCGGAACCCAGATTCGAGCAGATGTTCAAATGAGAAAAAAGATCATGTCCATTTACAAGACCGGCCGGACCGAAGGCGGCAGTCGGTGACGGTTTCCAAGCCCATGCCTCCGCCGGTGGTGTCCCTGGAAGGGGTCACAGCACGGATTCGCGATCGTCGAATCCTGCCCGGCACGTCATGGACGATTCGGGCCGGTCAATCCTGGGTCGTGGTCGGCCCCAACGGCGCCGGCAAGAGCACCCTGGCCGGGCTCCTGCTGGGAACCGTCCCCGCCGTCTCCGGCAACGTCGTCCGCCACGTGTCCGAGGCCCGACCGGAGCGTATCGGCCACGTCTCTTTCGAGCGGCTGGAACGCCTGGCGGCCCGTGAGGCCCGATTGGACGCGTCCCGGCAGTTCAGCAGGCAAACGGGGGGAGTCACTTTGGCAAGGGAACTGCTCTTTCCGCCTTCCGTCAAACCGCCGGCAGAAGACCGCCGCCTGCCGAAAGCCGCCCGCCGGCTCGGGGTGCACCGCCTCCTGGACCGCGCCATCACCGCCCTTTCCAGCGGAGAGATGCGTCGTCTGCTGATTGCAAAGGCCTTGGCCGGCCGACCGAAAATCGTGGTCTTGGATGAACCGTTCGAAGGACTCGACGCTGCCTCCAGGCGCGTGCTCAAGGAATCGATCTCAGAAATGATCCGAGAAGGCCGGATCGTGGTGCTGGTGACCCACCTGCTGGAAAACGTCGTGCCCGAGATTTCCCACGCCCTTTGCGTCCAGGACGGCAGGGTGCTCAGGCAGGGGCTGCGGCGGGAGGTGCTCACCGAACGGTTTTTGCGACGGCTCTTTGCCGATCGGACTGGGGCGCCGGAAGCGCTGCCGCCGGTTTCCGCATCGCTTCGCAAAGGCCGGATCACCGATGCAGAACCTCCCCTGGTGGTCATGAAAAACGTCTGTGTTGCTTATGGCGCCTCGCCGGTGGTAAAAAACGTCAGCTGGACCATACAGCCGGGAGAACACTGGGCCCTGCTCGGTCCCAACGGCGCCGGCAAGACCACCCTGCTGTCGATGATTGCAGGCGATCATCCCCAGGCCTATGCCAACGAAATCTATCTGTTCGGTCGTCGGCGGGGCACCGGAGAATCGATCTGGGAGATCAAACGCCGAATATCGCTGATCTCCCCGGAGCTTCAGCTTCGGTACAGAAAACCGGTATCGGTACTGGCTGCGGTGCTTTCAGGATTTACAGATTCGGTGGGCTTTTACCGGCGGGCCTCGGAAAAAGAACGCGCCGAGGCCGTCCGGTGGCTTGCATTCGTCGGGCTCGGCCACCGGGCCGGCGACCGGTTCGACCGGCTCTCCTACGGCGAACGCCGCCGGGTCCTTCTGGCCCGGTGCATGGTCAAGTCCCCGGATCTGCTCATTTTGGACGAACCCTGCCAGGGCCTTGACCCGCAGATGCGAAAGCGGCTTTTGGCGCTGGTCGACCGGATCGGACGCAGGAAAAAACCATCGATTCTGTACGTCACCCACCAGGCAGACGAGGTCCCCTCCTGCGTCCGGCAGGTCATCCGCCTGGGATCGACGCCGGGGCCTCCATCTCTGGAAGCGGACCGCGGGGCGAGGCTTGCATCGTCGAGATCTTGCAAAACACGCGAACATGGACGATAAAAAAGACATGCATCTTCTCAAAGAATGGTATCAAAAGTATCTCACCGATCCTCAGGCCCTCATCCTTGCCCTGCTGCTGGTCGTCGGCACCGCCGTCATCATCATCTTCGGCGATATCCTCACACCGGTGCTGGCCAGCCTGGTCATCGCCTACATGCTCGAAGGCCTGGTCCGCTTCCTGCAGCGGTACAGGCTTCCACGGATGTTGGCGGTTCTGACGGTTTTTCTCAGTTTCGTGGCCTTTTTGGCGGTGGTGTTCTTTGTGCTGCTGCCCAGTCTTTCCATCCAGGTGGCCGAAGCGGTCACGGAGCTTCCGGCCATGATCGCCAAGGTTCAGCATCAGTTGATGCGGCTGCCCGAGCGGTATCCGGAGATCATCACGCGGGAACAGCTGCTGGACATGCTCAAGGTGTTTCAAACCGGTCTGGTCAAGATGGGGGAAAACCTTCTTTCCTACTCCATGGCGTCCGTGCGCGGGCTGATCACCTTTCTGGTCTACCTGATCCTGATGCCCCTGATGGTCTATTTTTTTCTCAAGGACAAAGAAAAGCTCCTCGCCTGGTTCAGCACCTATCTGCCGGACAACCGGCACCTCAGCATTCAGGTGTGGCATGAGGTGGACCAGCAGATCGGCAACTACATCCGGGGCAAATTCTGGGAGATCCTGATTATCTGGTCGGTAAGCTGGGTCGCCTTCTATTTCCTGAAACTGAAGTTCGCCATGCTCATGGGGCTGCTCGTGGGTCTTTCCGTGATCGTGCCGTACATCGGCGTTACGGTGACCACCATTCCCGTCGCCCTGATGGGTTTTTACCAGTGGGGACCGAGCCAGGAGGTGGTCTACCTGCTGGTCGCCTACGGGATTATCCAGCTTCTGGACGGAAACCTTCTCGCCCCCTTGCTGCTTTCGGAGGTGGTCAACATCCATCCGGTGGGAATCATTACGGCAGTGTTGTTTTTCGGCGGCATCTGGGGTTTCTGGGGCGTGTTTTTCGCCATCCCCCTTGCCACCCTGGTGCTTGCCGTGCTCAAGGCGTGGCCCCACAAAGAGGCGAACGCGGAATCGGAACAGGGAGAATCGAACCAGCCGTCCTGACGGCGGGCGAGCACATTGCAGCAGAGGAGATCGATTACGGGATGAAGATCTATACCGGCAGCGGCGATCGAGGAAAAACAAGCCTTTTTTCCGGGGAGCGGGTCAGCAAGGGCGACCTGAGAATCGAGGCATATGGAGACGTCGATGAACTCAACGCGATGCTCGGCGCCCTGGCGGCGACTACACCTCCGGAAGCACCGGAGCTCGGCGGGGAAATCCGACGGATCCAGTCGGATCTCTTCCACCTGGGCGCCTGGCTGGCGACCACTCCGGACTCTCCCTCGGCGGGCATGCTCAAGAAATTGAGCGAAGACGCCGCCCGCCTGCTGGAGGTGGACATCGACCGGATGGAAAACGGCCTGCCGGCGCTGACCGGATTCATCCTGCCGGCCGGTCACCGGGCGGCGGCGTGGGCCCATGTGGCCCGAACCATCTGCCGAAGGGCAGAGCGCCGGGTGGTGGTACTGACAGAACGGGAGAACCATGCCGAGCCCCTCTCCGCCGTTCTGGTGTATCTGAACCGGCTGTCCGATTATCTCTTTGTTTTGTCCCGCCATATCAACCGAATCGCCGGTGTCGAAGACATCCTCTGGAACCCATGACCTTCCCGGACAAAGGCAGCTTCGATCCGTCGCGCTACAAGACCGCAGTCCTTCAACGCCGGCAGCTGTCGCCCGGGACGGTTCAACTCGACATGGTCCGGCCCCAGGGGTTTGAATTCACCGCCGGCCAGAAAATTCGCCTTTACCGCGGCGACGTCTCCCGCGACTATTCCCTGGCAAGTGCGCCTGCAGCCCCGTTGCTGAGCATTTGCCTAAGAATCGTGGCAAAAGGCGTGCTTTCCCCGATGCTGGGCGCCGCTAAAAAAAACGATTCGTTCTCTTTTACCGGCCCCCACGGCTATTTCGTATTCCATCCGTCAAACCGGCACGCGGTATTTGTCGCCACCGGCACCGGAATCGCGCCTTTTGCCTCCATGTGCCGATCCGGCGTCTCGGGTGTTACACTCCTTCACGGAGTGCGGGACTTGAAGCAGCGGTACTACGCCGAACTGTTTTACCAGAGCGCGAAACAGTATGTGGCCTGCCTCGGTTCTCGGAAAAGCCCGGGACAGGGGACGTATCCGGGCCGCGTCACAGACTTCCTTGCAGAAAAACTGCCCCCGGGCGACTACGATTTTTACCTGTGCGGCCGCAGGGAAATGATCCGGGATGCCACATTGATCATCGACGATCGCTTTTCCGGCGCACGAATCTTCACGGAAATCTTTTACTGAGCGGCGGGGGACGTCGCCATTGCAAAAATTTTTCCTTCGTGATTGAATAGGACCCGCCCTGGGCCGTTGGGCTCTCGTTTTCCCCTGCAAAAGCATCCGGTTATAGGGATTGTCAGAATCCATTTCCGTTTCATTTGGCTTGGTTAGCTGCTGAACGAGCAACTTTCGCGAGGCCAAGGCAGTTTGACAATCCCTATAAGATCGGAACGTTATTTTGACAAGCGCTCTTAGGAAAGGCGGTTATGCACCGGGAAAACTACATCAATTCTCTTCGCGGAGAACTCCTGGCCACCGTTGCCGAGCGGCTCACGCCGATCGCCCTGCGCTATGGATACAGCGACGTGGCCCTGGAGACCAACATCAAATGGCGGCCGCTCGTACTGGTGCTGGGCAATTACTCTGCCGGAAAATCTGCGCTGATAAACGAGTTTTTAGGCGCCGACATCCAGGCCACGGGTCAGGCCCCCACCGACGATTCGTTTACCGTCATCACCCACGACGGGTCTCTTCCATCGGATGCGCCGGTGCGCACCACCGAGGAACGGGACGGAAAATACCTTCTCAATGACCCGGAATACCCCTTTGAGATGCTCAAAAAGCACGGCCAGCGCTTTACGTCTCACTTCCGGCTCAAGAAGGTCAACGCTCCGTTTCTTAGAACCCTGGCGGTCATCGACACCCCCGGCATGCTCGACAGCATCACCGAAAGAGACCGGGGATACAACTATCAGGAAGTGGTCGGCGACCTGGCCCAACTTGCCGACCTGATCCTGGTATTGTTCGATCCGCACAAGGCCGGCACCATTCGGGAGGCGCACATCAGCCTGCGGGATACGCTGCCGACACGAACCTTCGAAGACCGGGTGCTTTACGTGCTCAACCGCATCGACGAATGCGCCTCGCTCATCGATCTGATCAGGGTGTACGGCACATTGTGCTGGAACTTGTCCCAGATCACCGGCCGGAAGGACATACCGCCGATCCACCTGACCTATTCTCCCCGGGCAGCCGCCGAATCCCGCGACTCCTTTCGAAAAGAGGCCGCTTACCTTCCCTACCTGGAAAACCAGCGGGACTACCTCAAGCAGGCCATTTTGCGGGCGCCGCGCCATCGTCTCGATCACCTGGCAACCTTCGTGGAAACCCACAGTGAACGGATCACCCACTTTTTGGAGGCCCTGACCGGATATCGGAAACAGGTTCGTCGATTCTGGCTGCGGTCCGGATTTTTAGGAGTGCTGGTCAGCCTCATGGCGGGGGCGGCGATCGATGCCGGTCTGCTTTACGGGGGGATCCTGCCCGGTCTATCTCCGGCACTTCATGTTGCGGTGGCCGGAGGCCTTTCCGCCGCGGCAATGGCCCTGTGGCTCGCCGCCTCGTTGAAATGGTTCCGTTCGCGATTCCACCGGCGCCAGCTGAAAAAAATCGACGCCCTGACGGCTCTGGACACGCAGACAAAGCGGGACACCTGGCAGGCGGTGCGGGACATTGTCTATACCTATCTGGAAAAGACCGGAGGGCGGTTTTCCGGCAAGACCGTCAGCAGAGATTATGCAGACGTCCGGGAAGTCCATGAAAAAGGCACGCGGGAAATCCGGGAGGCCCTCAGCGAACTGGCCTCGACGGCCAACGGCGAAGGGCCGCCGACAGCGGCCAATCGACTGCGGGTGCGGCAGGTCAAATGAAGTGCCTGGAAAGGCGAAAGGGGTTAAGCACATTCAGGCGCAATGATGGTGGAGCTTCTTCACCGCCGAAACGCTGAGAACGCAGAGGATGTGCAGAGAAAATATAAAAGGTTTTCTCTGTGGCCTCAGTGTCTCTGCGGTAAGCATTTTGGAGTCTGAGATGCATCACCGAAATGATGCCACATTGAGTATTACGGCGGTCACCCTATCCGATCGACAAGGAACATTGCCATGAACGGCATCACCCAGGCAGTCTTTTTTCTGACGCTTTGGTTGGTCATGGGAATCGGCTTTCTGTCAAAAGCAACCGAGATGCGCCGCCAGGAAAAAAACTGGGGCGAGGCCCTGACATCCATCGAGGCGCTTCTTTTTTACCTCAGCGTGCTGGCGCCGTTTGTCCTGGTGATCCACCGGCACGTTTCCCTGTAAAATCGCTGCCGCGATTTTATCAGCCCAAGGCCACATCCAAGGTCATCATCACGGCAAAGCCAAGCATCACACCGATGGTGGCGATGTCCGTGCTTCTTTCAAGCTGTGCTTCGGGGATGAGTTCTTCGACGACGACATAGATCATGGCGCCGGCGGCAAATGCCAGCGCATAGGGAAGAATCGGCCGCATGAACACCACCGCGGCAGCGCCGATGACCCCTGCTGCCGGTTCCACCAGACCGGAAACCTGGCCGTACCAGAAGCTCTTGAATCTGGTCACCCCTTCCCGCCGCAACGGAACCGAAACGGCGGTTCCTTCGGGAAAATTCTGGATACCGATTCCCACGGCCAGGGCCACTGCCCCGGCAAGCGTTGCAGATGGCAGCCCGGCGGAAATGGCCCCGAAGGCCACACCCACGGCCAGCCCCTCAGGGATGTTGTGGATCGTGATGGCCAGCACGAGGAGGATGCTGCGGCGCCAGCTGGTGGAAATCCCCTCGGCTTCATCGGTGGGATAGCCCAGATGAAGGTGGGGCAGCAACTGGTCCACCCCCCAGAGAAAGGCCCCACCGGCAATGAAGCCAACAGCCGCCGGAATCCAGGCCGGAAGGGTTGATTCGGCCTCGGCCATCTCGATGGCCGGTGCCAGCAGCGACCAGTAGCTGGCCGCGATCATCACCCCCGCAGCAAACCCGAGCATGCCGTTGAGCAGGTTGCGGTTGATACTTTTGAAAAAAAAGACGAGAGAGGCGCCCATGGCGGTCATCAGCCAGGTAAACAGCGTGGCCACCAGCGCCTGCAAGATTGGATGAAGACCTACAAACCAATGAACAGCACTCATGATTCACCCTGAGATCTCAGTTTCAGCAAAGAATACATCCAATGGTGCAGCAAACCACCGGCGGTCATCAAGACAAAGTACCCGGATACCTTCGGGCAAGCCTGGCGAAGTCTTCCTCGGTGAACATTTCAGAAAACCTGCGACCCCGGCTCCGGGATTTGTAAAAATGAATACAGTCCCTGACGATGGCTATGACCTCGTCCTCCGAATACCGGCCCGGCAGCGCGGAGGCCAGCCGCGGGTGGCGCCCCAATTTTCCTCCCAACAGCACCCGGTACCCCTCATGGGACCGGATCAGCGTGCCCGTCGGGCAGGCCTCGATGCACTGGCCGCAGCCCAGGCAGAGCCCCATGTCGATCTCCGGCGCATCGTCGGAGAGCCGGACCGCATTTTCCCGGCACGCCTCTTCGCAGGTTCCGCATAGGGAGCAAGGCTCATCGGTGAACTTTGGGTCGACTGCGGCGATGACGCCCACGTCCCGGATCTGGGGCTGGGAGCAGGCATTGGGGCAGTCGGCCAGCGCCAGGCGAAACTCGTGGTGGAATTTTAGGTTCTCGCCCACATGACGACGCAGGAAGCCGAGAAGATCTTCCTGCTGAAACATCGCCTCGATTTTCTCCAAAAGCCTGCCGCTTTCCAGGATTCGATTGGGGCAGCCTCCGGCCCCGAAACAGGCCTCCACTCGGTATCCTTGAATCTCTTTGTCCATGCGTTTCAGAAATCGTGCCTGGGCCGCCTTGACATCGGCAAGGATGACCTGGCTTCCTCGCCGGGTGCGGGCCTGTTCCTCCACCTTTGCCCGGACCTTTTTGCGCACGAAAAAGGGAACGTTCTTGACGGCGTTTTCCGCCTCCTGGGTCCATATCATAATCGCTTTCCTTTAGTGTCGCTTGCAAAGGTCGACTACTCAACTTTCGGGATTCATGATGCAGCGAAATGAATAATTTGCTCCACCGGAGACGAACCCCGAAAGTTGGGTCACCCATTATTAATGACCGCAGAAAGCAATGTCAAACCACATCGACAGCCGGTCCGGTCATATGGATCGCTACGACGCAGCTAGATTGCAGCTAAAAAACTTGACCCGGATGTTTGAGAATGATAAAACAAGTTTGTCTCATCTTGTGCTCGATGGCACGATGGCATAAATTCGGTGACGGATTTCAGAGCAAAAAAATTCACCGTCGAGACACAGAGGACGCAGAGAAAACTATCACGATCTTCTCTGTGCACCCTCCGCGATCTCAGCGCCTCGGCGGTGAACTCATCGTCACCAAAATTACGCCCCCATGTACTTAGCATTTCAACGCACGACGCAAAAAGCGGCCGGCATTGCACCGTGATTGAAAACGGGAAACGGTCGTTCATCCTTGACGAAAAAAAGCGAAGGTGGCAACAAGTGGCCGATGAAAGCAGAACAAAGACCGTTGATGCGGAAAGCCAAGGTGCCGAAATCGATCCCGCTCCCACCAAGGTGAAATTCGAGATCTACGGCGAGGAAATGATCGAAAAAAAGGTCAAATCGAGCGGCAACAGCGGCCGGGTCTACCTTCCCCCCAACTGGGTGGGACATAATGTAAAAATTATCCGCATTGACTGATACCCCCCGGAAAGAGGATGGCTTGGTGGAAAACGTCATTATCAGAGAATTAAAGACAGCCGACGCCGATGACATTACGACGATCTTCGAGGAGATCACCCAAGCACCGGTTTCCTCGGATTTCAAGAAGCTGATCGAGCAGCATGCCAGACGGAAACAAGACGCCTGCCTGGTGGCCGAATTCGAGGGAAAGGTGGTCGGTTTTCTGGTGAGCTATATCCTGACCATGGGATTCGGAATCGACAAGAGCGCCTGGATCGCGACCCTCGGAGTGGCGCCCAAGTATATGGGCCAGGGCATCGGCGCCCAGATGGCCAAAGAAATTTTCAACTACTACCGGGGAGAGGGAATCACCACGGTCTACACCTCCGTTCGGTGGGATTCTCCGGACCTGCTTTCCTTTTTCAAGACCCTCGGATTCGACCGCAGCAACTTCATCAATTTAAGAAAGCCCTTGGAATAAAGCCTCCAAGGGCTTTCTTAGATTGTAGAATTTTTTCAATCGTTGAACCCTTCCCGCTTCGAATCCAACCCTGATTTTTGACACCGTTTTATCCAATCATCCTATCAACCATTTGACGAATCAACTTGTTCAATCCCCCCGGGGGATCGGATATTCTTTTCCCTCGAAGCGGATAAGATACCTGCCGTCCTCCTCTTCCATCGCGTCGGCCAGTGAAAACATGGCCTCCTCGGTGAATTTGGCGATCTGGTCGTCGTGGCGCAGGTAAAGATGGTCGTTTTTGATGAACAACTGCTCCGGCTCGAGCCGTACCTTTTCCCCGGTGTTTAAAACCAGGATCAGGCTGTCTTTGGCGATCACCTGAAATACGAACAGCGCTGTTTCTTCATAGGGGAAGTAGACCTTCTCGATGAAATCCCGGTGTTCCTGCTTCAGAAAATAACCGTTTTCATCCTTTTTGATCATGGAGTGGAAGTACTCGATGATCTTCCGGTTCTCGAATTTCCGATCGCCATGGTACCAGACGCCGTTTTTGTCGAGCCTGAAAACGGCCTCTTCCTTGGGGATTGCGACAACCGGTTTTGATTCGTTTCCCATGGCAAGGATCCATTTTTGAATGCAGTCTCACAATCCTGGTCCTCAAGGCCAGGTTAGAGACAATTGGCTCTGCCTTTCAGCCCGAAGCGAAAAAATTCGAAGCACGAAATATTCGGATTTCGAATTTAAATTTACATGCCCTCTGGGCTTAACTCAAAGCCGGGTCCGGGCCCCGACCTTTACAAGGATTGGGGGCCCACCTCTATCTGCTGCTCGCCTTCAATCCTACCACGAGCTCCTTGATATTTCTGGGGGGAGTCGGAAATTCGGCATTCGGCTTTAGAAGAACGGCTTCTTCTGGGCAGCCGGTCGCACACACCCCGCACCCGAAGCATCGGTCCGGATCCGCAACCGGCAACTCATCTTCTCCCACCGCCAACGCCCCGGGCGGACAGCGGTCGATACAGATCCCGCAGGAAATGCAGCGATCCGGATCGAAGAGGGGCTGGTAGCCGGAGTTGAAGATCCGGCCTGGCTTCGGCTGCTCCAGGACTTTCGTGACCACCTCGCAATGCCAGCGGTCGCAGTTGCACAAAAATTCGATTTCTTCGGTGGTATTGCGGCTCATGTGAATCAGCCCCGCCTCTTCGGACCGGTCCAGCAGGGCAAGGGCCTCACTTTTACCGACCTTCCTGCCGCCAAGCCGCTCCACCATGTAGTCGGCGGCACGTCCGAACCACAGGCACACCTCCATCGGCATATCGTGGATGTCCTCCCCCCGCAGTTTGGCGGCATGACGGCAGTAGCACGTTCCGACGCCGATGGAATCGTATTTCTCGATGTAGGTTGCCACCTGATCGTAGGTGTGAATCTGATTGCCGGCATCGATTTTTTTATCCACGGGAATGACCCGGGTGACGGGAAACCTGATTTTTTCGATGCCCTTGACGGCATCGTAGGCCTTTTTATATGCATGGATCAAGTTCGCCAGTTTTCGATCGCGGGGGATCTCGCGCCCTGCCATGAACTGGTATTCGAATATGCCGGGCATAAACGGCGCCCCCTGGTAGCGGCGCACCCCGTCTGCGACAAAGGTGGCGCACAGGCCCTTGGAGGCCATGGCCTCCAGAAGGGGGTGCAGTTCGGCCGGTTTGCGGTTCGCTCTTTTGGCGATCTCCTCGACGGTTTCCGGTCGTCGGCTCAGGGCATTGTTCACCGCGGCTTCTTCGGGGGTGAACAATTCCTCGACCAGATCGAAGAATTCGGGGATGTCCAGCCCGGCATAAGGCCCGCGGCGCTTTTGCATAACCGCCAGCAGCTCTTGATAGACCGGGGCACTCATGTTGCGTCTCTCTTTCCGCCCATCCGAATAGCCCGTTGAAGAAGAATGCTCAATTGTTTCGCGGAACGCGAAACTCCAATAAAATCGCGCAGCGATTTTATCACGCCATATTCTGTTCGACGATTTCGGCGATGTCCAGGGTCTTGATCTGTTCCTCTTTTTCCAGTTCTTTCATCCCGTCTTCGATCATCGTCAGACAGAATGGGCAGCCGACGGCAACGTTGGCGACCTGCTGCCGCACGATTTCCTCGGTCCGCTCCAGGTTGATCCTTTTTCCGATGGTCTCTTCCATCCACATCCTTCCGCCGCCGGCCCCGCAGCAAAAGCTCTCCCGACCATGCCGCTCCAACTCTTTGAGCCCGTCTTTGGAAACCGAGGCCAGCACCGATCTGGGCTGGTCGAATATGTTGTTATATCTTCCCAGGTAGCAGGGGTCGTGATAGGTCAGGCCGCCCTCAAACGACGGTTTCAATCGGATTTTTCCCTCTTTGACCAGCCGATGGATGAATTCGGCATGATGAACCACCTCGTAATGGCCGCCCATCTGCGGATATTCGTGCTTCAATGTGTTGAGGCAATGGGGGCAGGCCGTGATGATTTTTTTGACCTTGTAGCCGTTCAGGGTTTCGATGTTGGCCTCGGCCATCATCTGAAACAGCATCTCATTTCCGACCCGGCGGGCAAAGTCTCCGGTGCATTTTTCTTCCACGCCAAGGATCGCAAAGCTGACCCCGGCCTTTTGCAGAATTTTGACCAGGCTTTTGGACACCTTCTTTGTCCGATCGTCGAAGGAACCGGCGCAACCAACCCAGAGCAGGTAATCGACGTCCGAATCCTCGGCCATGATGTTGACATCGAGGCCCTCGGCCCAGTCGGCCCGCTTGTCATATCCGATGCCCCAGGGATTGCCGTTTCGCTCGAGCCCCTTGAGGGCCGGATTCAACTCCTTGGGGTAGGCTTCGGCCATCAAGGTCTGCCCCTGCCTCATGGCGATGATGCGGGGCACATGTTCGATGGTGACCGGGCAGACCTCTTCACAGGCCCGGCAGGTGGTGCAGGCCCAGAGGGTGTCTTCGGCGATCACGTCGCCGACCAGATTCCTGTCGCTGTTGAGCGCCGCCATCTGTTCTTTCAGTTTTTCGATCTGTTCGGCATCCTCGGTTTGTTTGGCGGCAGCGGCCAGCTTCCCTCTTTGGATAATTCGCTGCGCGTTGTCGTACAGCTCGAACTTGAGCTTGTCGTTGAAATCGTGCAGGTTCAACGGCTTGTCGGTGACGTAGGTGGGGCAGACCTGCTTGCAGCGGCCGCATTCGGTGCAGGTGTAAAGGTCCAGTCCCTGCTTCCAATCGAGCTGGTGGATGTGGTTGACTCCCAGCGACTCGTCTTCCCAGGCGTTTTCGTCTTCCAGGTCCAGCAGCTTGGGTTTTTCATGAGGATAGCCCAGCTTTTTTAAAAACACGTTGGGCAGGGCGGTGATCACATGGAAATGCTTTCCCATGGGCAGGATGTTCAGAAAAACAAGCTGGGTGCAGATGTGAAGCCAGAACATGGCGACCAGGATGCCGGCGGTGGCCTCGGCGCCGAAACCGGAGATCAGGCCGGCAGCGCCCACCGATACCGGTGTCCAGAGAAATTCGGACCCGTATTGTGGATTGTCGAAATAATGGATGTTTTCCGGGTTGTTGTATAGCTGAATCAGGTTGTATCGTGCGCCGTCGAGGAGCAGATCGGACACCATCAGCATGCCGATCAACCCAAGGACCAGATAGGCTTCGAAGGTATTGTGCAGCCGCTCCGGTTTGACGACGACCCGGCGGAAAACGGCGTAGAGGACCATCATCAACACGATCCCCTCAAAGATGTCCTTCAACCCGACATACAGATACCCGAGAAGGTAGTCTTCTCCCAGAAACGGGAGCTGAAATCCTTCGACATATCCTTGCCCGTACAGCGTGATGCTGCGGATCAGAAGGACGCAGAACCCCCAAAAGATAAGGGCGTGCATGATCCCCGAGCCTCTTTCTTTTTTCCTGGCCACCAGGCGCTTCTGGCCGATGGCCAGAACCAGGAGGTTCTTGAGCCGCTCCTTGATATGGTCCAACCGGTCGGCGGGCTGGAGCGCCCGCAGCAGCCGGATTCTCCGGGTCATCGTCCGGCCGAAAACCGCCAGAGCGACAATAAGCAGAACGGACATCAAGATAGGATTCACAATCAACCTCGCAAAATTGCATTTGTTGACAGCACGGACATTGACGGAGGCATGTATACTCACAAATACGAAATCCGAAGCACGAATATCGAAACAAATTCGAATGACAAAAATTCAAAACAACTGCCCCACAGGCCAAGATAGCCGTCCCCCTGTCATGGACGGACGGTCTCTTATGTTTTTGTCATTCGGACATTTGAATTTTGAATTTGTTTCGAATTTCGATATTCGGATTTCGTGCTTTTTTATGATTTGCCGGCGGCGGGCAGCATCTCTCCCCGGCCTCGCCGCGCGGACATGGCTTCCTTGTTCCTATCCTCTGACTTTCTTGATCTCTTCGCGAAGAATCGGAACGACCTCGAACAGGTCTCCGACGATGCCGTAGTCGGCCACGTTGAAAATGGGGGCCTCGGGATCCTTGTTCACTGCCAGGATGACTTTCGAGCCGTTCATGCCGGCAAGGTGTTGAATGGCGCCGGAAATGCCCACGGCGATGTACAGGGAAGGGGCAACGATTTTGCCGGTCTGGCCGACCTGCTTGTTGTGGGGCATGAAGCCGCCGTCCACCATGGCGCGGGAGGAGCCGAATCCGGCGCTCAGATCATTGGCCAGTTGCTTGACCAGATCGACGCCCTCCTGGTTCCTGGCCCCCCGGCCCACCGAGACGACGATGTCGGCGTCGGCAAGATCGATGTCGCCGGTGGCATCGGATATGAGCTCCTTGACCACGGCCTTGGCATCCGGCGCCGGAGCGGAAAGCTTCACGACGTTCTCGCTGCCGGTGACACCTTCGTCCGCCTCGAAGGCGCCGGCCCGGACGACGGCCACCAGCTTGTCGGTATTGCTCTTGACCCGCTGCACCACCTTGTTCGTAAAGGCGGGCCTGACGACTTCGATACGGCCTGCTTCGAGGGTCACGTCGGTGATTTCATTGGCGCAGGCGGCGTCCAGCTGCGCTGCCACCCGGGGAGCAACGGCCTTGCCGCTTTCGGAAAAACCGAACCAAATCATATCGGCGCCGAATTGCCGGGCGGCGTCGACGACGCACGAGGCGTAGGGACCGGCTGAAAACGCTTCGAGGCCGGGGTCGTCCGCGATGTACTGGGTATCGGAGCCTGCCTTGGCAAGGTCGGGAATCAGCGGTTCAATGTTGCTGCCGATGGCCGCCACGGCGACTTCCGTACCGATGGCCTTGGCCTTTGAACACAATTCTGCGGTGCTGCCTTTGAGTACACCCTCTTTGATGTCTGCAACTACGAGTACTTTTGCCATGATATGATTTCCTTGATGGTATCGGGTTCGTGTTCGCAGGTGATAACAACTCCGTCGTCGGACCGGTTACAGCACCTTGGCCTCATCAGCCAGAAGCTGCACGACCTTTGCGGTAATCTCTGCGGCATCGCCTTCGAATTTTTGTCCGCCCTTGCGCTTTTCCGATTCCATGAATTCGATGATCTCCGATTTCGGGGCCCCGGCGCCGACATCGTCCGGGGAGGTCCCGAGCGCGGCAAGATCCATCTCTTCGATTTTCTTCTTCTTTGCCATCATGATGCCCCGCATCTGGGGCAGCCTCGGTTCGTTGATGCTGACATCCACCGTGACCACGGCGGGGAGCGAAAGCTCGACGATTTCGGTGCCACCGTCCCCGGCCCGGGAAACTTTGATGTGCTGCTCGTCCATCACCTCGATGCCGATAACGTTGCTGACGCACGGCAGTTTTAGATATTCCGCCAGAAGGATGCCGGTGTGTCCGCTGTCCGTATCCTGGGCCTGCTTTCCGGTGATCACGAGATCATAGTTTCCCGCTTCGCAGACCTTCTGGAGCACCTTGGCAAAAATAGACGAATCGGCCTTTTCCAGCGCCGGGTCCTCGATGTGAATTCCGTTTTCGATTCCCATGGCGTAGCATCTGCGGATGATATCGGTTGTGTCGCCGCCGCCGACGCTGACCAGGGTCGTCTCCGCACCGTGGTTTTCCTTCATCTGAACCGCGGCCTCCACGGCGCTTTCATCCCAGGCGTTGATCACGTATTGCAGCCCCTCTTCGACAATGGCGCCGTCGTTCACCTTGATGTTCAACTCCACATCGACGACTTTTTTTACGGTTGTCAGGATCTTCAAGTTGCCCTCCTTAGTATGCAGGTTCGGTCCATTTCAGATATGCTTGTATTTATAGAGATCCTATCCCAGAAAACCCGGCTTTGATATAAGCCCGGCGAGCATGTAAAGTAAAATCCGAAATTCGAATATCGAAATCCGAAACAAATTCAAAATCCGAATTTTCAAATGACCGAAACAAGGTCCAAGGGCAAAAAACCGAAAACCTTCTGAATACCTGCTGTTGTTTGGGTCATTCGAATTTTGATCATTTGGTATTGTTTCGAATTTCGGATTTCGTGCTTCGAATTTCCTTTTCCATCCCCTATGGCAAAGCCAAATGACGCTGATCTGCCCCGTAGGGCTGGGATTTTAGTCTGCATTAAACGATGCGGTGTTCACCGGAGACGACGATCAATTCGGCGTTTCCAAACGCACAGGCAAGCGTCATGTTCAACGCGCGCCCCATCTCCGCGGCCATCGCTGTCGGCCTCGATTTGCTGACCACAACCGGCAGGTGCGCGCGGGCCGCTTTTTGAACCAATTCGTAGCTGAGCCTCGAAGACATCACGAGAAGGCGGGCTTCGGGCAGCTTTCCGTTCATCAAGATTTGCCCGACCGCCTTGTCCAGCGCATTGTGCCGCCCGACATCCTCGGAAAAAGAGATTTTTTCCAAATGACCGTCGAAGACGATCGCCGCGTGCGAGCCGCGGGTTCTCGGATAAATGCTTTGGTTTTCGAAAAGCTGGCCCATGCAGTGAAACACACTGTCGATGTCGACTTCGAAGCCGTTCTCGGCGGGTGTCAATATCTGATGCAGATCTTTGACCATCTGCTTGCCGCAGATGCCGCAGCTGGTCTGACTGACAAATCCCTTCCGGTCGAGAAGATCGGAAATCTTTTCGCGCCTCTCGGGGGTAAGCCGGACATCGATCACATTGGCGTCCAGGTCTTTGCAGTATCCGATGGCCGCAAAGTCATCTGCGGAGTCGACGATTCCCTCCCCCAGACAGAATCCGGCCGCGTGAAACAGCTCCTGACCCGGCGTTCTCATCACCACGGAATAGGGCTTTTCATCGATCCGGATCAATAAAGGCTCTTCTCCGATCAATTCGATCGAATCGGTCCGGCAGCCGCTTCTTCCACACCGGAGGGTTTGGCAGTTTTCTGTATTGTTTCCTGACGTCAATGGCTTCCGATCCTCAGTGCTCCGGGGGCATCGTCTTGGGGTGAA
>CBFCZJ010000024.1:0-19656 GCA_965602445.1 uncultured Desulfobacterales bacterium
GTATCGACCGCCTGGCGATGCTGCTTACCGATTCGGCCTCCATCCGGGAGGTCATCTTGTTTCCGCACATGAAACCGGCCGACAGGAAGGGGAGCTAGACGGGGATTGGTACATGTCTACTTTTTTTATGTAGGGGATGATGATTAAAATACGAAGCACGAAATCCGAAATTCGAAATGGTTCGACAGGTTCGACAAGCTCACTGCAGGCAGGCTCACCACCCTGAGCAACGTCGAAGGGCAATCCCAAATGATCAAAATTCGAATGACCCAAACTACAGCAGATATTCATAAGGTTTTCGGGCTCTTGCTCTTCGCCCTTGTTTTGGTCATTTGAAAATTCGGATTTTGAATTTGTTTCGGATTTCGATATTCGAATTTCGGATTTATGTTTGAAAGAACCCCGATTCATGCCCTCTGGGCTTATATCAAAGCCGGGTCCTCTGGGCGAGGATCTTTACTGACCGCCGGAAGTACTATGAGCTTCGAGTTTTTTATCGGCAGACGATACCTGCGCGCCAAACGAAAGCAGGTATTTATCTCTCTGATCACGCTGCTTTCCGTGGCCGGTGTCACTGTCGGCGTCATGGCACTGATCGTGGTGATCGCCGTGATGACCGGCTTCGAGGCCGACCTGAAAAACCGAATTCTCGGCGTTGAATCTCACCTTGTGGTGCTTCGGCACGGCCCGTTTACAGACCACCGGCCGGTTCTTAAAAAGATCGAAGAAGAGCCGGGTGTGGAGGCCGCCACTCCCTTTGTCTACAGCCAGGTGATGCTCCGGTCCGCCAGTGGGGCCTCGGGCGCCGTCCTCAGAGGCATCGACCCGGAAAGCGCCGGCCGGGTGATCCGCAACATCGACCCGGAGCTCATCGACCAGATGGCGGACAGCCGGGAATCGGGACCCACCGTCGTGCTGGGAAAGGAGCTGGCGCGCAGCCTCGGCGTGGTCAAGGGCGACAGCGTCTACGTCATTTCCCCCCGCGGTTTTTTGTCTCCGGCCGGGCATGTGCCGGCGATGAAGCGGTTTGGCGTTGCGGGGGTGTTTTCCTCCGGCATGTATGAATACGACGGTACGCTGGCCTATGTGCACATTGCCGAGGCGCAGCGGCTGCTCCGCATGGGAGAAGCGGTGACCGGCATCGAAATCCGGCTCGACGATATCTATCTCGCCGATCGCATCGGAAACAAGATTGCCGAAAAACTTGGATTTCCCTTCTGGACGCGCGATTGGATGCAGATGAACCGGAACCTGTTTTCCGCCTTGAAGCTGGAAAAAACCGTCATGTTCATCATCCTGGTGCTCATCGTGCTGGTGGCCGCCTTCAACATCGCCAGCACCCTGATCATGATGGTCATGGAAAAGACCCGGGATATCGCGATCTTAAAGGCGATGGGGGCCAAGAACAAAAGCATTCGCCGCATTTTTGTCTTCAATGGAATGATCATCGGGGCGGTGGGAACGGCGCTGGGCGTCACCCTCGGTTTTTTGGCCTGCTTCCTGCTGGACCGGTACAAGTTCATCGAACTGCCCGGCGACGTCTATTACATCACCACGCTGCCGGTGCGGTTGGAAACACTCGACGTGGCGGTGATCGCCGCCGCCGCTCTGGTGATCTGCTTTCTTGCGACGCTGTACCCGGCGCGTCAGGCAGCGCGCATGGATCCGGTGGAGGCGATCCGGTATGGATAGGATCCATGCCCCTTCCGAGCCCCTGGTTCGGGTGGCCGGCCTCTGCAAATGGTTCGACACCACGGGCAGCCGCCTGGAAATTCTCAAGGGGGTCGACCTGACCCTTGCCTCCGGGGAAACCCTGGCGGTGGTGGGGGCGTCCGGGATCGGCAAATCGACCCTGCTTCACATCCTTGGCACTCTCGAGCGGCCCGATGCCGGCCAGGTCCTGCTGAACGGTCAGGACATCTTCGCCCACGGCAACGAGCGACTGGCACGGATCCGGAACCGCCGAATCGGTTTCGTCTTCCAGTTCCACCATCTTCTGCCGGAGTTCAGCGCCCTGGAAAATGCGATGATGCCGGTCTTGATCGCCGGAAAAGATCGCAGCGCTGCGGCATCGGCCGCCGAACAGATTCTGGTCCGGGTCGGACTGAAAGACCGTCTCGGGCATCGGGTGGGAGAACTTTCCGGTGGGGAACAGCAGCGCGTGGCCCTGGCGCGGGCGCTGGTGCTCAATCCCCCGCTGCTGTTGGCTGACGAACCGACAGGAAATCTGGACCGGAAAAACAGCGATCAGGTCCACGAATTGCTCATGTCATTGAACGCGGAGTTCGCTATGACGGTGGTGGTGGTCACCCACAATCCGCAATTGGCGGCGATGCTCTCCAGGCAGGTGACCATCGTGGAAGGCAGGCTTGTCGATGCGACCTGACCGGTGGTGGCAGCAGGTCCTGATCGTGCTGTTGGCCGCCGTTTTCCTGGGCCCGGCCCGATCCGCTTCCGGCAGGGAAATGGTCCGCCTTGCCGTGTTTCCCTTCGAGATCAACGCCCCCGAGGAGCTTTCCTACCTTTCCGATGACGTTTCCCGACAGTTGAGCGACCACCTTCGAGGCGCCGGCGCGGCGATTCTTGAAGAGGGACGTACGGGTCGGCCTCGGACGCCGGAAGAGGTCCGGCAGGTCGCGGCGCAGATCGGGGCCGACGGCGCGGTATGGGGAAGTTTGACGGTGCTCGGAGACCGGTTCAGCATTGACGCCCGCTATCTGAACACCGAAAAAACGCTCCCGCCAACGTCGGTATTCGTGGCCGGAGATGGCATCGAAAACCTTCTCGGCGCGGTGCGCAAGGTCGCAAGAGAACTGGAAATCGAAATCTTCCAGCGGGAAAAGGTGGCCGAAGTCACCGTTGCGGGCAATCAGCGGATCGAAACCGACGCCATCCGTCGGGTCATTCAGACCGAACCGGGAGACATTCTTTCAAACGAGCGGCTCTCCCGAGACATTCGGTCCATCTACCGGATGGGATACTTCGAAGACATCCGGGTGGAAACCGATCAGCACCCGGACGGACGGATCGTGACATTTCACGTGACCGAAAAGCCGACGATCCGGGTGATCCGCATCGAAGGCGCCGGCCGGGGATACGATGAAAAGGAAATCAAGGAGAACCTGGACATTCAAACCGGTTCGATCCTGAATATTTCAAAGGTGCAGCGCAACCTGCAGCGCATCGAGAGCCTGTACAAGGAAAAAAATTTCCACAATGTCAGCGTCGACTACAACGTGGTCTATCTCAAAAACAACCAGGCCGATCTGGAATTTATTGTCGACGAAGGGGAAAAGGTTAAAATCAGGCGGATCAGCATCGAAGGAAACAGCGCCTACAGCGACGAAGAACTCAAAGATCTGATGAAGACCTCGGAAAAAGGGTTGTTTTCCTTTATCACCAAGTCAGGAGAATTGAGCCGGGAAGATCTGGATCGCGACGCGGCCGCCCTCAGCGCGTTTTATCAGAACAACGGCTACATCCAGGCCCGGGTCAGCGATCCGGAAGTCACCTTCGAAGACGAGTGGATTGAAGTCTCCATCAAGGTCGAAGAAGGGCTGCGGTTTCGCTTCGGTGAGATCGACATCGAGGGGGATCTGATTCTGCCCAAGGACCGCCTTTTGGAAAAACTGACCATCAGCCCGGAAGTGTTCTATAATCGAGAGATGATCCGCAGCGACGTGCTGCGCCTCAAGACCATGTACGCCGATCAAGGCTATGCCAATGCCGAGGTCACCCCCCGCATCGACCGGGACGAGGAAAACCAGAAGGTCGACATTGTCTATACCATCGACAAGGGAAGCCTCGTGTACTTCGAGCGAATCAACATCACCGGCAACCAAAAAACCCGGGACAAGGTGATCCGCCGGGAGTTGAGGGTCTACGAAAAGGAGCTCTTCAGCGAGACCCGGCTCAAGCGCAGCATCCAGAACCTGTACCGGCTCGATTATTTCGAAGACGTGAGGGTCGACACCCCCATGGGATCGGCAGACGATCAGATGAACTTAAACATCGACGTCACCGACAAATCCACCGGCTCCTTCCAGTTTGGAGGCGGATACAGCACCGTGGAGGATTTTTTCATCAGCGGCGGCCTCCAGCAGCGGAACCTGTTCGGCAAGGGGCAGATCCTGAGCCTGGATGCGCAGGTGGGGGGCAGAACCCAGCGGGTATCGTTGAAGTTCACCGAGCCCTGGCTGTTTGACATTCCCCTGGCGGCCGGCTTCGACTTCTACAACTGGCTCTATGAATACGACGATTACGACAAAGACAGCATCGGCGGAAGACTGCGGGCAAGCTATCCGGTCTGGAGAAACACCCGGGTCTATCTGTCCTACCGCTATGATGTGTCCGAGGTGGAAAACATCGAAGCCGATGCGGCCCGTTCCATCCAGGAGCTGGAAGGGGAAAATGCAACCAGCAGCATTACCCCGGAGCTGCGCTACGATTCCAGAGACAAGCTGTTCAACACCACCCGGGGATCGAAGCACAGTTTTTCTGTCGAATATGCGGGCGGCGCCCTGGGCGGGGACATCGCTTTTGTCAAGCCCCTGGTCGAAACCGGGTGGTATTTTCCCCTCTGGTGGGACCACGTATTTTTCATCCACGGCAAGGGGGGATGGATCTTTGAAAACGGGGACGGGCTGGTGCCGGACTATGAACGGTTCTACCTGGGGGGGATGAACAGCATCCGGGGTTTTGACTGGCAGGATATTCACGCCACGGACGAATTCGGAGACTCGATCGGCGGTGACAAGTTCATCCAGGGAAACGTCGAGTATCAAATCCCGCTGTTCAAGGACGCCGGAATCGTCGGGGTGTTGTTTTTCGACATCGGCAACGTATACGGAAAAGATGAAAACATCGATCTGGGAAATACGCGCGAAAGTGCCGGCTTGGGCGTTCGGTGGTACTCTCCGGTGGGCCCCATCCGCCTGGAGTACGGGCATCGTCTCGATCCGCTGCCCGGAGAAGATTCCGGCGGGCAGTGGGAGTTTTCCATGGGGTCGGTTTTCTGAGCCGAATATGGTATAGGGATCGGGTCGGCAGGCTGATGGGACATGGGACCGAAAGTCTTCGCCACGGCCGCAGAAGCCCGTCTGCCGAATACAAGATATAAGAAGACCGTTTTTCATTCAATCGACGAGACCAAAGGGGGACGACATGCACAGACTGACCGCGATCGGGGTCTGTTTTCTGTATCTGGCGGTGTCTGCCGCAGGGGCTTTGGCGGCCGAGCCGGTCAAGATCGGCATCCTCGACTTTCAGCAGGTCCTGCAGCAGTCCAAGGCCGGCATGGCAGCGCAGGAAAGGATCAATGAGGCTGGAAAAAAGATGGAGGCCGAACTGCAGGACCGAAGGGACGCCATCGAGGAGAAGCGGAAAAATCTTGAACGGGAATCCCTGGTGATGGGCAAGGAGGCGCGGGAGGAAAGGGAGCGGGAGATCCGTATCCTGATCAATGATTTCAAGACGCTCCAGCAGAAATATGCCGCCGAGTTCAAGGCCCAGGAGCAGACCCTGATTCGAAAAATCCAGGAAGAGGCGTTTGTCCTGGCAGAGAAAATCGGCAAAGAGCAGGGCTTTTCTCTGATATTGGAAAGAAGAGAGTCGGCTGCCATCTACCACGATCCGCGCTATAATATCACCGAAGAGCTGATTCGGCGCTACGATCAAACGACGGCAGACGCGGAAAGAAAGGCCGAATAGGCGCGAACATGGGCTATACGCTGAAAGAACTGGCAGAAGCCGTCGACGGCGAGCTGGCCGGAAGGCCGGATCGGGTCATTTCCGGGGCAGCTCCTTTTGAACTGGCCGGCCCCGATCAGATCACCTATGCCGGCAGCGTGAAATTCTGCCGGCGGATTTTAGAAACCGGGGCCGGGGCGGTGATCGTTCCCAAGGATTTCACGTCAGATGAAAAAGATCTGATCCGGACGGCGTTCCCGGAGGTGGCCTTTGCGCGGATTTTGGCCTTGCTTCATCCGCAGGCCCGTCCCGCACCGGGGGTCCGTCCGTCGGCCCGGATCGGCGCCGGGTTGACCTGCGGCAAGAAGGTGGCCGTGGGAGAATGCGCCGTGCTCGGAGAGCAGGTGATTTGCGAAGACCGGGTTTGCATCGGGGCCGGGTGCTACATCGGAGACCGCGTTCGGATCGGTGCCGACACGGTGATCCAGCCGAACGTGACGATTCTAGACGACTGTGTCGTCGGCGCCCGGGTGATCATCCACTCCGGAACCGTCATCGGCGCAGACGGCTTCGGATACGCCTCCGACGGAAAGGAGTACCACAAGATCACCCACCGCGGCATCGTGCAGATCGACGACGACGTGGAGATCGGCAGCTGCAACACCATCGATCGAGCCACCTTCGGCAAGACGTGGATTCAGCGGGGAGTAAAAACCGACAACCTGGTGCACATCGCCCACAACGTGCAGGTGGGGGAAGGAACCTTGCTGGTGGCCCAGGCCGGAA
Source organism: uncultured Desulfobacterales bacterium (assembly GCA_965602445.1). Taxonomy (GTDB): domain Bacteria; phylum Desulfobacterota; class Desulfobacteria; order Desulfobacterales; family CAFBRK01; genus JAIPEL01. The sequence continues at coordinate 6,475 of CBFCZJ010000024.1, forward strand.
TTTCGGGCAGCGTGACCATCGGCACCCGGGCGATTCTCGCCGGCCAGGTCGGCGTCTCCCAGCATCTGCATATCGGCGACGGCGCCATTGTGGGCCCCCAGAGCGGCTTGGGCAAGGACGTCGATGCCGGAGACATCGTGACCGGTTCCCCGGCCATGCCCCACAGAACCTGGCTGAAGGTCCACCGAACCCTGCCCAGATTGCCCGACCTGGCCAAGCAGGTTGCCGAACTGACACGACGCCTGGACGCCCTGGAAAAACAGACACCGGCCGAGTCGCAAGGAGACGAGGGCGGGAACACCCCTTCGGAGTAAGGCCATGGAAACGATTCTGGACATTGAAAAGATCATGTCGCTGATTCCCCATCGGTACCCTTTTTTGATGGTGGATCGGGTGCTGGCGTTGGAGCCGAAAAAGCGGATTCAGGCCCTGAAAAACGTGACCATCAACGAGCCGTTTTTTCAGGGGCATTTTCCGGGTGCGCCGGTGATGCCCGGCGTGCTGATCGTCGAAGCCATGGCCCAGGCCGGCGGGGTTCTGGTCTTTGCTTCGGCCCCGGAGGAGGCGCCCCGAAAGCTGATTTACTTCATGGCCATCGACAAGGTCCGGTTCCGGAAGCCCGTGGTGCCGGGCGACCAGTTGATTTTTGAAGTCGAGGTGCTCAAGCAGCGCGCCAGGGCGGTCAAGCTTGCCGGCATCGCGAAGGTGCAGGAACAAATCGTTGCAGAGGCCGAAATGATGGCCTCTATGGGAGACCCTTCATGATCCATCCAACAGCCCTGGTCGACGCCAAGGCAGAGATCGAATCGGACGTGGAAATCGGACCCTACAGCGTGATCCACGGCGATGTCCACATCGGCTCCGGGGTCCGCATCGGATCCCACGTGGTCATCGAACCATACGTGACCATCGGTCCGGGCTGCCAGATTTTCCAGTATGCGGCGCTGGGGGCAGTGCCCCAGTCGGTCAAGTTCGACGGCGAAAAAACCTTCGTCAAAATCGGACGCGGGACCGTGCTGCGGGAGTTCGTGACCGTTCACCGGGGCACCGGGTTCGGCGGCGGCATCACCGAGATCGGAGAGGAAAACTACCTGATGGCCTACACCCACGTGGCCCACGACTGCCGCACCGGGCGCAAGGTGATGATGGCCAACAACGCGACTTTGGCCGGGCACATCGTCATCGGCGATCATGCCACCATCGGCGGGCTTACTGCCGTGCATCAATTCGTGAGAATCGGCCAATACGCCTTCATCGGCGGCAAGTCGGCGGTGGTCAAGGACGTACCGCCTTTCGTGATCGCTGCCGGCGACCGGGTGAGGCTCCACGGGCTCAACTCGGTGGGACTGAAGCGTCACGGGTTTTCCCCGCAGAGCCTGTCCGCCCTGAAAAAGACCTATCGAATCATTTTCCGCATCGGTCTGACCCTCAACGAGGCGATCGAACGGGTCAAGGCGGAGGTGGAACAGGTTCCCGAGGTGGTCACCTTCATCGAATTTATTCAGTCGTCGAGTCGGGGGATCACCCGGTAATGAAATCGCTTTGGCGATTTCATTACTTGTTCGCTTCGCGAAAAAGCAAGACATTCTCCTACAAACACCCATGACGAATTCACTTCGAGAAAACACCGGTGCCGACATTGAGGTTTCTGCAACCGCACCCCGCCGGGTCGGGCTGATCGCCGGCGGCGGCAAGTTTCCGATCCTGTTTTCCCAGCGGGCCCGCAGCCGGGGATATGAGCTGTTTACCGTCGCCCACCTGCGGGAGTCCGATGGCGCCCTGGCCGATTATGCCCAGGCCGTGGAATGGGTGCATCTGGGTCAGGTCAAGCGGATTCTGAAGTTTTTCAAGCGTCACGGGGTCAGAGAGGCCGTGATGATGGGGACCATCAAAAAGACGCGGATGTTCACCGACGTCCGGCCCGACACCAAGGCCATCACCCTGGTGGGAGCCATGGCCAGCACCCACGATGACGGAGTGTTGAGCGCCTTTGCCGCCCTTCTGGAAAAAGAAGGCATCCGCGTCCGGCCGGCGACGTTTCTGCTGCCGGAGATGATCGCCCCGGCGGGCTGCTGGACCCGGCGCAAACCGAACCGCGCGGAAAACGCCGACATTCGCTTCGGCTGGGCAGTGGCCAAGGAGATCGGCCGCCTGGACATCGGCCAATGCGTGGTGGTCGCCGGCGGCTCTGTGACCGCAGTAGAAGCCATCGACGGCACCGATGCCACGATTCTTCGCGGCGGGAAGCTTGCCCAAGGAAACGCCGTGGTGGTCAAAATCTGCAAGCCGACCCAGGACACCCGGTTCGATATGCCGGCGCTGGGGGTGGAGACCATCCGGATCATGGCCGAGGCCGGGGTCAGCGCCCTTGCACTGGAAGCGGAAAAATCCGTCGTGTTCGATCGGGAGGAAATGGTCGCCGAGGCCGATCGGATGGGGATCGCTGTGGTGGCGATCAAAGAACAGAAAGACAGCCGCTAAGCTCCTAAGCTGATAAGCTGTTGAGATGAAAACAGAAAAAATTGAGGGGGAACACCACGGCAAGCAGAGAATAGAGAAGAGTGCTTGCTGAGAGCCTTGTGTTCCCGGGCTCAGTAGCTGAACAGCTCATCGGCTCAGTAGCTGCCCCCTTCATTTCCGCATCAGCCACGGGGCCAGACGCAAAGAGGGGTTTTATGGAGAAGCTGAAGGTGGGCGTGATCGGCGCGGGATACCTGGGGCGGTTTCACGCCGAAAAATACGCGCGGATGGAGGATGTGGACCTGGTGGCGGTGGTCGATGCAGACGAGGCCGCAGCCCGACGGACGGCCGAGAAATGCGCTGCCGCCGCCGCCACGGATTATCGAACGCTTTTCGGGAAGGTCGATGCCGTCAGCATCGTTGTGCCGACAGCGCTTCACTTTTCGATCAGCCGGGATTTTCTCGAGCACGGCGTCGATGTTCTGATCGAAAAACCGATGACTGCCAGCCTTGAAGAAGCCGACGAACTGATTCATATCGCCGAAACCAGGGGACTGCTGATCCAGGTAGGTCACCTGGAGCGGTTCAATCCGGCCGTGCTGGCCCTGGAAGGGGAGGCGGCAACGCCGCTGTTTATCGAATCGAACCGGCTCAGCATCTACCAACCCCGGGGCACGGATGTCAGCGTCGTTCTCGATCTGATGATCCACGACATCGACATCATTTTAAACCTCGTGCGTGCGGAGACAATCGACATCCGCGCCGCGGGTCTTCCGGTGATCGGCAACCAGGTGGACATCGCCAATGCCCGGCTGGCGTTCGCCGGCGGCGCAGTGGCCAACGTCACCGCCAGCAGGGTGTCCCTGAAAAACGAGCGCACCCTTCGGCTCTATCAGCGGGACGCTTTCTTCGCCGTCGATTTTGCCGGCCGCTCGATTACGGTGATCCGTCCCGGCGATCCGCCCGACAATGACTGCCCGATACCGGGCATGAAGATGACGCAGCGGCGCTTCGACGAAAGCGACGCCTTGGAAGACGAACTGCGCTCTTTTGTCAGATCGGTCCAAGACCGAAGAGAGCCGGAAGTGACCGGGAAGATGGGCCGGGATGCACTGCGGGTCGCCCTCAGCGTGATGGCGCAGATCGATGCCCATCCACGGGGTTGACGCCGGCCAAAACAGGCCTCAGACTTCATGGGCCTGGCCCCTTCCGGGTCGGGTAAAACGGTGTTGCGGCGGGGTTTTTTTTGAATCTTAGGAAAACCGCAGTCAAACGGGTGATGATCGTCGCCGGGGAGGCTTCCGGGGACCTTCACGGTGCCCGGCTGGTGAGGGAGATGCGGGCCCGGATCCCCGGCACCGAATTCTGGGGCATCGGGGGAAAAGCCCTTCGAAGAGAAGGGGTGCGTCTTGCCGTCGACTGCAACGCCCTGGCCGTGGTCGGCATCACCGAGGTGCTTCCCCGTCTTCCGCAGATTCTGGCAGGGATGAACACGGCAAAAAATCTGCTGCGAGATGTCCGTCCGGACCTGCTGATCCTGATCGATTTTCCCGACTTCAACCTTCACCTGGCCGCAACGGCAAAGCGGATCGGCGTGCCGGTCCTTTACTACATCACTCCGCAGGTCTGGGCCTGGCGAAAGGGGCGGGCGCGGATCATTCAGCGGCGGATCGACCATGCCGCGGTCATCTTGCCGTTCGAAGCGGATTTTTTCCGGCGGCACGGCATCGCGGCGACCTATGTGGGCCACCCGCTTCTGGACGACGAACCACCGAAAACTGTGCCGGAGGGACGGCTCTGGCCGGAGACCGGGGCAGGCGGGCCGCTGGTGGCGCTGCTGCCCGGATCCAGGGAGCGGGAGGTGGCAGGGCATCTGCCGGTGATGGCCGAAGCCGCAGACCGGCTGGTGCGCCGGTATCCCGAACTTCGGTTTGCCGTTTCAGTGGCGCCGTCGGTGCGCCGGCAAACGGTCGAAAAGATCCTCGCCCATCGGTCTTCTTTGACGCCGGCTGCGTTCACCGTGACCGAATCTCCGGTGGAAGCGCTTTTTTCAGCCTGTACAATGGCGGTGGCGGTGTCCGGCACCGTCACCTTGCAGGCGGCCCTTGCCGAAACGCCGACGGTCATTGTCTACCGCGTTTCCGCCCTGAGCTACTGGGCCGGACGCACCCTGATCCGGGTGCCCTTTATCGGCCTGGCGAACCTGATCGCCGGCCGACAAGTAATGCCCGAGCTGATCCAGAAAGAAGCCAACGCGGATCGGATCGCCCGGACCGTAGAGCAGATCGTCTTTTCTCCGGAAACCCTCGAGCGAATGCGGCGCGAACTTTCCCGGATTCGGCTTCGAATGGGACGACCGGGCGCCTCGGGCCGGGTCGCCGACATCGCCATGAAAATGCTGGGCGTTTCAGGCCGCCAGGAGGCCGGCAAGCAGGAAGGCTTGAAAAAGTCAGATCAGGATGCAGGTTAAATGGCTCACCGCCATAATATGGACAACGACAAAAGACGACATCCAGTCGTGGCGGATGAAGGCCGGCATGCTCATGATAGCGGAAAACAGGCTTCCCTGCGTCCCGGCATCCCAGCATTCCAGCTTCGCAGCGCGCCATAGACGATGAATATGAAAAAAATAAAACTTCCACAGATTGAGCCGCGTCACCGCCGGCTGCTGGCCATGATCAAGGAGAATCGGTTCCGGCTTCTGCTGGCCATGCTCAGCAGCCTCGTCGTCTCGGCCACGACCGCCGCCACGGCCTATCTGATCAAGCCGGCCATCGACGACATTTTTTTCAAAGGGGACCTGAAAATGCTCAAGCTGATCCCCCTTGTCGTCGTACTTGTCTATCTCATGCGTGGAATCGGAATGTACGGCCAGTCGTTCTGGATGAACTATGTCGGTGAAAACATCATCATGCGCCTTCGAAACAGCCTGTACGACTGCATCCAGGACCTGCCTCTTTCTTTTTTCCACGAAGAGAGAACCGGCGTGCTCATGTCCCGAATCACCAATGACGTAAACATCGTCAAGGCGATGGTCTCGACGGCCGTGACCGGAACGCTGCGAGATTTTTTCACCATCATCGGGCTGACCGGGGTCATTTTTTACCAGGACTGGAAGATGGCCCTGATTGCGCTCTGCGTGCTTCCGCTTGCCTTTTATCCGGTGGTGGAGTTCGGCCGGCGGGTGCGGCGGGTGTCCACCGGCTGCCAGGAAGCCATGGCTGAGCTGAACACGTTTCTTCACGAGACCTTTGCCGGAAGCAAGATTGTCAAGGCCTTCGGCATGGAAGACTACGAAAAGAAGCGCTTTTTTGCCAAGACCCGGGACTATTTCCGGCTGGAGATGAAGGCGGTTGTCGCCCGCTCCCTGTCGTCTCCGGTCATGGAGTTTCTCGGCGGGCTGGGGGTCGCCTTCGTGATCTGGTACGGCGGCTACAAGGTCATCACGGGGGCCTCGACCCCGGGCACATTCTTTTCATTCATGGCCGCGGTGATCATGCTCTACGATCCGGTCAAGAAGCTGAGCCATCTAAACAACGCCATTCAGCAGGGGCTGGCAGCCACCGACCGGATCTTCGACATCATCGATCGGCCGTCGGACATCCGGGAAGCGGAAGATCCGATCATACTCAGGCGGGCTCCCCACAAGGTGGCCTTTGAGAAGGTCTCTTTCGGTTACGACGGCAATTCGGTCCTCAAGGACATCGACCTGAAGGTGGAAGCAGGGGAGGTGCTGGCCTTGGTGGGCATGAGCGGGGGCGGCAAAACATCCCTGGTCAACCTGATTCCCCGGTTCTACGATGTAACGGCAGGGGCGGTGACTATCGACGGAATCGACATCCGGGACATTTCCATCGCCTCCTTGCGGGAGCAGATCGCCGTGGTGACCCAGGAACCGATTCTGTTCAACGAATCGGTGCGGAACAACATCGCCTATGGACGCCCGGATGCCTCCATAGAGGAGATCGAAAGCGTCGCCCGGGCGGCCTATGCCTATGACTTTATCCAGGGCTTTGCCGACGGGTTTGAAACCAGCATCGGCGAACTCGGCGGCCGGCTCTCCGGCGGAGAAAAGCAGCGGATCTGCATCGCCCGTGCGCTTTTAAAGGACGCGCCGATCCTCATCCTGGACGAGGCCACCTCCTCTCTGGATGCAGAATCCGAACACCTGGTGCAAAAGGCGCTGGAAAATCTGATGAAAGGACGCACCACGTTTGTGATCGCCCACCGGCTGGCCACCGCCGGTTACGCCGACCGGATCGTTGTGATCGTCAACGGCCGGATCGTGGAGGAGGGAACCCATGCCGATCTTCTGTGCAGGGGAGGCGAGTACTGCAAGCTATACAAAATGCAGCACAACGGGGGCACCGGTCTCGAAAATGCAGACTCCTAACCCGGTGGATCATTTGTTCGGGTTATAATGCCGTTTGCCGGTTTTCTATAAAGCTCCAGTTGTATCCAGCCGCTGGCCAATGGGTGTCGGCTCGGATGCCGGGCAACTGCCTGACCCATTTAGGCCGCTTTTAGGCGGCCGCGACGCGATGGTTTTCCTTTTGGCTTTCCAGCCTCCAGGCGCTTGTCCGGGCGTCTCGTCCGGCGTAGCCGAAGGCGAAGCGGGAAGCTCAGAGAGCGAAGACGGATCCCAGCCTATTCCTGCCCCAGCGCCATCGGCCATAGGTAGTAAAATCCGGTTCTGACCTCGGTCGGCACACCGGGTAGTGCGATTTCCAGTTTTGGGGCGTCGGGGCCGGGCTGACGGCTGGTGGCCGGGTTGTAGATCGTATCGTTGGCGTATTGGCTGCGCCGGTAAACGATGACCCGCGCATTTTCGGCAAGCCCGGAAAGGGTTTTGGCGGCGACAAGGGCATCGCTCAAATACCCGATTTCATCTACCAGGCCCAGCGCCCGGGCATCTTCGGCAAGGTAGATCCGGGCCGTGGCGATTTCAGACAATGCCTGGTCGTCAATCGGCCGGTGCATCCGCACCTTTTCGACGAACCGATCGGCCAGCCGGTCGGTCAGATCCTGCAGGATTTTTTCCTCTTCTTCGGTTTCCGGGCGAAAGGGTGACCCCATGTCCTTGTTTTTCCCGGACTTGCTGACTTTCACGGACACCCCGATTTTTTCCATCAATCCGTCGAATTTGGGCCGCATGAACACCACCCCCACCGAACCGGTGATGGAGGTCGGATGGGCAAAAATCCGGTCCGCCGGCAGGGCGATGTAGTATCCTCCCGAGGCGGCCACATTCATCAGGGCGGCGAAAATTTTTGCCCCGCTGCGCTTTTTGTATGCCATGATTTCGTGGTAGACAAGGTCCGCAGCGGTCGCCGTCCCGCCGGGGGAGTCGACCTTGAACAGTACCGCCTTGATTTCGTCGTCTGCTTCGGCCAGCCGAAGCTGGGAGACGATTTCTTCTACGGCCGAAGGCTCGGTGCGAATGAGCCGTCTTTTGGGTTCATCGTCGATGATGCCTTTGACCGAAATGACCAGCAGCTTGCCTTTATCTTTCCCGGACAGGGTAAATTCCCGAAGCGGATCGGCGGCGTCGGGGAAAAGGGTGACCCTCGGCGCGGCGCAGCCGAAGGCGGTCACTGCGCTGAAAAGCAGCGCCAATATCGCCCTGAAAAACAGGTTTCGGTTCATGTCTACCTCCGCATTTACGGCGCAAAACGTTCGGTTCTGATGGCTCTTCTGCCCCTTGTTTGCCGGCGGTGAAATCATGGTCACCATAATTACCCCAACATCTGTATACTATCCATTCTTTCCTGTCTCTGCATCCTTCGACAGGGAGACCCCCAGGCGAAAGCCCTGCTCGATGGCCCGCTTGGCGTCGAGTTCGGCCGCGCGCTCGGCGCCGCCGATGAGGCAGACGGCGGTGCCGGCCTCGGCGATGCCCGGTTCCAGATCGCGCAGACTGACCTGGCCGGCGCAGATCACCACATGGGCCACCGGAAGGGTCTGTTGGCGGCCGTCGACGGTGAGGTGAAGCCCCTGGTCATCGATCCGGTCGTAGGCGACCCCGGCAATCATGGTCACCTGGCTCATTTTCAGGGCCGCCCGGTGGATCCAGCCGGTGGTCTTGCCCAGGTCTTTTCCCATTTTGCTCGCCCTGCGCTGAAGCAGGTAGACGGTCCGGGCCGGACGGTGAGGGGCCGGGCCTGACGAGGAGAGCCCGCCGGGCAGGCGGTATGCGGGATCGATGCCCCACTGGTCGAGAAACGCCCGTCGGTCCAGGCTCGTGGAAGGGCCGGCGTGGGTGAGAAACTCGGCCACGTCAAAGCCGATACCCCCTGCGCCGACGATGGCCGCATGCCCGCCGACGGTTTTTTCTCCGGTCAATACTTGGACGTAGTTCAGCACCTTCGGGTGGTCGATGCCGTCGATCGCCGGGATCCGCGGGAGCACCCCGGTGGCCAGGACCACCGCGTCGAAGCCTTCGGCGAGCAGATCCGGTGCGGTTGCCCGCACGCCCAGGCGGGCATCGACGCCCTGGATGAAAAGCTGCCGGTCGAAATACCGGAGGGTTTCATTAAACTCCTCCTTGCCCGGGATGTGCACCGCCATATTGAGCTGTCCGCCGATTCTGCCGGCGGCTTCGTAAAGAATCGTCTGGTGTCCGCAGGCGGCGGCGGCGACGGCACATGAAAGTCCGGCGGGCCCTGCGCCCACGACGGCGATTTTTTTCCGGCGCTTTGCCGGCCGATAGTTGAGTTCCGTCTCCCGGCAGGCCCGGGGGTTGACCAGGCAAGAGGCGATTTTTCCTTCGAAGATGTGATCCAGGCAGGCTTGGTTGCAGCCGATGCAGGTGTTGATCTCTTCTGCGCGATCCTGTTCGGCCTTTTGCACGAACTGCGGATCGGCCAGAAAGGGCCTGGCCATGGAGACCATGTCCGCGTCGCCGGTGGCCAGCACCTTTTCGGCCGTTTCCGGGGCGTTGATCCGGTTGCTGGTGACCAGCGGGACGCCGACCTTTCCTTTCAGCCGCGCCGTCACCCAGGTGAATGCCGCCCGGGGCACCATCATGGCGATGGTGGGGATCCGCGCTTCGTGCCAGCCGATGCCGGTGTTGATGATGGTGGCGCCGGCGGACTCCACGGCCACGGCCAGGGCGACAATTTCTTCCCATCGGCTGCCGCCCCGGACCAGGTCGAGCATCGAAAGCCGGTAGATCAAAATGAAGTCTTCACCGACAGCCCGGCGAATCCCGCGCATCACCTCCAGGGGGAATCGGATGCGATTTTCAAAGCGCCCCCCCCATCGATCCTTTCGGCGGTTGGTTTCTTCCGCGATGAACTGGTTGATCAGGTAGCCTTCCGAGCCCATCACCTCGACGCCGTCGTAGCCGGCATCCCGGGCCAGCGACGCACACCGGCCATAGTCTGCAATCTGTTTTTCGATGCCTGCCTCGTCAAGCTCCCGGGGCCTGAAAAAATTGATGGGCGCCTGAATGGGGGAGGGGGCGACAATCCGGTCGTGAAACCCGTACCGGCCGGTGTGAAGTATCTGAAGGGCGATCTTTGCCCCGGCGCGGTGGACCGCTCGGGTCACCTTTTGATGCTCGGCAACCTGGCTTTCGTCGACGAGCTGGATGGCCCCCGGGGCCACCACCCCTTCCGGGTTCGGTGAAACCCCGCCGGTGACGATCAGCCCCACCCCGCCAGCGGCTCTTTCGGCAAAATACGCGGCAAGCCGATCAAATCCGCCGGGTGCTTCTTCGAGCCCGGTGTGCATGGATCCCATCAGAACCCGGTTTTTGAGGGTGGTAAAACCAAGATTCAGCGGCGCCAGCAGGTGCGGATAGCGAACAGACATCAGCGGGTCTTTCCGAAATGAAGACCCGTCAACCTATTTTTTTTAAAGCGGTTCATCATCAAACTCCAGTTGCATCCAGCCGTCGGTCAATGGGTGTCGGCTCGGATGCCGGGCAACTGTCTGAGCCATATAGGCCGCGTTGAGACGGCCGCGCCGCCCTCGTTGCGATGCGTCGAGCCACTCCGGTTTGCCGGGATTTCAGCCCTAAGAACCCATCAACGGCCGTCTCTACGCGGCCTTGATGGCGAGTTTTGGCCGGCAGGAGAGTCGACGCCCATTGGCCGACGGCGTCCACCCTGGATCTTTCTGGATAACCGCATTTTTTATTTTTATTCTGGCAGCCGAACCACCATGACCGGCACGCTCGATCGTCGGGTCACCCGCCTGGCGGTGCTGCCCATCACGGCATCGGCGATCCCCCCCTGTCCGTGGGTGCCCATGACCACGAGGTCGTAGCCTCCTTTTTCGGCCTCTTCGGTAATGGTATGTACCGCTCTTCCCTGCCGGATCAGAATCTGTTCAACGGGAACGGTGGCCTCGGCATGCTCTTTTGCCATGTCCCGGCAGAACCGTTCGATCGTTTCCCGAATCATATCGTCGAAATTTTCCCTGCTCCTGTCCCTGATCTCCTGCCAGCGTGCTTCGCCGAGCATCGACGTGAGCAGCAGGGAGGTGTTTTCGGACAGCTCTTCGATCACGTGCATGATCGTGATGGTCGCCCCGTAGCGCTGGGCGAGGCTGGCGGCATAGCCGAAAGCGTGCCTGGCGGAGTCGGAAAGGTCGGTGGGGTAAAGAATCTTTTTGATTACAGGCAGCATGGCCGCTCCTTTTTTCGGGTCGGAAGCCTTCGTACATGCGGGCGTAAGTATGGTGACGACGAGTTCACCGCCGAGGCGCTGAGACCGCGGAGGATGCACAGAGAAGATCGTGAAGGTTTTCTCTGCGGTGAATTTTTTTCATCTGAAATACGTCACCGAAGTTATGCCGTCGATGGAAATGGCGGCTGAAACAGCTGTAGTATCCGCGGATCAGGATGTCAACAAAGCCCGCTGTGCCGTCAGCAGATTGTCAGAGAGGTAGGGAATCAGGTCCTGAAAATCAAATCTCATTTCTTCGGCTTCGTTTCGCTCTTTTCCGGGCTTGTAGGAGAGGCCGAATCGTAGGGATATGTCGATCTTTTCCCGTTGGCAGAATCCTGCCAGGGAGGCCTTGGTCATGCTGCCGATGCGAATGGCCCCGTTTTCAGCGGCCCAGGAAAAGTGCGGACCGTCTCCCCCGCTGTCTCCCATCACCGCTATCCGTGAAAAGGGGATGGAAAAACGCCGGGCGACGGCGTCGGTGTGCACCGACTTGTCGGTGGTCTCATACAGCGGAAGGACCGTTTCCGGGTCCGTCGGAGATGCCGCAAACCGGACCAATGGATGGGCCGCCAGCAGCGGCACCGCAGGAAGCAGGCCCCGGGCGAAGATGCGCTGGAAGTAGCCGATCATTCCGGTGGTATTGATCATAAAGAGCACGTCGTGTTGCCCGGCCCATCGGATCAGTTCCCAAACGCCCCGGTAGATCCGAAACTCCCTGTCCAGGTAGGCGTCTGCCTGGGATTCGGTCAGCGGACGCGGCAAAATCGATTCGATCCTTGCCGCCGCTTCGCCCAGGGAGATCTCGTTTCCGGTGTAGCGGCGAAACACCGAAGCCAGTTCGGGTTCTAAGTCCGGGTAGGTGAAGGCGATGGCGTCGAAGGGCCCGCAGGGCGCCAGACACTCGTTCCAGTCCGAAGAGATCATCGCCCGGTATCGGGCCATGTGAAAATCCCCCTGACCTCCTGCTCGCCGTTAGAGCGATTGTCAAAACAGGGATTGTCCAACAGCCGATCTATGGCATTGAGCTCGCGGAGCGTCAGTTCATATCAAGCGCTTTCAAATGGAACGGAACTATGACAATCCCTATAAAAAGGCCCGGAGGCAAGCCTCCGGGCCTTGAAGGTTCGATGCGCTTTCCGTCTTAGAACAGGCCGGAGACCTTGCCGGTCTCGGTGTCCACGTCGACGCGGCGGAAGGCCGGGTTGGAGCCGGTGCCGGGCATCAGGCTGATGGTGCCGGCACAGGGGCACAGAAACTTGGCCCCGGAATAGATGAGCACGTCGCGGATCGGCAGCCGCCAGCCCTTGGGCACGCCCTTCAGCGTCGGGTCGTGGGTCAGGGACAGATGGGTCTTGACCATCATGGTGGTGAATCCGGCGTACTTGGGATCGTCTTCGAGCATCTTGGCCTTCTGGGCGGCCTCAGGTGACCAGTCGACACCGTCTGCGCCGTAGACCTCCTTGGCGATCCGGTCGACCCGGTCGCGCAGCTTCATATCCAGCGGGTACAGGAAATCAAAGTCGCTTCCCTCGTCGCAGGCGTCGATGACTGCGTCGGCAAATTCCAGGGCCCCTTCGCCGCCCAGCTCCCAGTGCTTGGATTCGGCGCAGCGGGCGCCGGCCGCTTCTGCGATCTTGCGCACGACCTTGCACTCTTCGTCGGTGTCCGTGTAGAAGCGGTTGATGCAGACCACCGGGTTGATGCCGGACTTGCGGATGACGTTGATCAGGTGGACCATGTTCTCGGTCCCCTTTTCGACCAGCTCCAGGTTCTCGTGCTTGTACTCGTCTGGCATGGCGATGCCGGGCACCACCTTGGGGCCGCCGCCGTGCATCTTCAGGGCGCGGATGGTGGTGGTGAGCACCGACACGTGGGGCTTGAGGCCCGAGAAGCGGCACTTGACGTTCCAGAATTTTTCAAAGCCGATGTCGGCGGCAAAGCCCGATTCGGTGACGTGGTAATCGAACAGCTTCAGGCCGACCCGGTCTGCGATGATCGAGCTCTGGCCCACGGCGATGTTGGCAAAGGGGCCGGCGTGCACCATGCA
>CBFCZJ010000025.1:0-19585 GCA_965602445.1 uncultured Desulfobacterales bacterium
GTGAACGGCCTCCGTGCCGTTCATGAAGGCACGACACGGAGGTCGTGCCCTACAAGAACCCCGGCTTCGACCGAAGTTTCACATAAGCCGATACTATATTCCACAACGAGGCTGTCAATGCCTTTGTATTGGCCAGAAGGCGGCCCTGGAAAGGGGCGGGCCGTCGATTTTGAATGTGGCTCCGGCAACAACGCGGGTGAACCCATGGGCGAGGCGCCGGCGATAATGGGAAATATCTCATAATTTTAGCGAAATCTATTGACAAAAGGACGACCGCATAGATAAGAAAAATATTTGCGATTGTTGGCGGAGACAAAGCGGACACTAAGCACAACCTTAAGCAATCATTATAAATATTTTTCATCAGGAGAAACCGTCATGCCCAAGAAAGACGCTGTCGGATCCGTAATGGTGGTCGGTGGCGGCATCGCAGGGATGCAGTCCGCACTGGACCTGGCCAATTCGGGTTACTATGTGCATCTGGTTGAAAAATCCCCGTCGATCGGTGGGGTCATGTCCCAGCTGGACAAGACCTTTCCCACCAACGACTGCGCCATGTGAATTATCTCCCCTATACTGGTCGAGGTCGGCCGGCATCTGAACATCGAGCTTCATACGCTTTCCACGGTAGAATCCATCGACGGTGACGCGGGCAATTTCACCGTCACCCTTCACCAAGAGCCCCGCTACATCGACATGGCCAAATGCACCTCCTGCGGAGAGTGCACCGAAGTCTGCCCGGTGGCGCTTCCCAGCGAATACGACGAGGGGTTCACCGATCGAAAAGCCACCTACAAGCGATACGCCCAGGCGGTTCCAGGGGCCTTTGCCATTCAAAAGGCAGACAAGGCGCCCTGCCGCCTGGCCTGCCCTGCCGGGTTAAACGTGCAGGCCTACGTACAGATGGTCAAACAGGGCAAATATCAAGAAGCCCTGGAAATCATCATGGAGGAGCTGCCGCTTCCCGGCGTGCTGGGCCGCATCTGCCCCCACGGCTGCGAGGATGCCTGCCGGCGCTGCGATGTGGATGCACCGGTGGCGATACGGGATCTCAAGCGGCTGGCAGCGGATCAGTTCGATCCGCGGCAGATCAAGATCCCCTGCGACCCGCCTAGAGAGGAAAAAGTCGCCATCATCGGGTCGGGGCCGGCCGGTCTTTCTGCCGGCTACCACCTGGCCCGGAAGGGAATCCGCTCTACAATCTTCGAGGCATTGCCCAAGGCGGGTGGGATGCTTCGCGTGGGCATCCCGGAACACCGGCTCCCGCGAGACGTTCTGGACCGGGAAATCGAACTGATCGCCAACCTCGGCGTCGAGATCAAAACCGACACCCCCCTGGGCGACGATCTGACCATCGACGATCTGTTCGACCAGGGGTACAAGTCCGTCTATCTCGCCCTGGGCGCCCACAAAGGCATCGAGCTGGGCATTCCGGGTGAAAAGGCCAAAGGGGTTCGCCAGGGCGTGGATTTTCTGCGGGAGGCCAACCTCACGGGCAACACCGAGGTCGGGAAAAAGGTGGCGATCATCGGCGGCGGCAATGTGGCCATCGACGTGGCCAGAAGCGCCGTGCGCCTGGGAGCCGAAGAGGTCACCATCGTCTACCGCCGGAGCCGGGCCGAAATGCCGGCCTGGGAAGAGGAAGTCGCCGCCGCCGAGGCCGAAGGAACGAACCTGACCTTTCTGGCAGCTCCCCAGGAAGTGCTGGTGGAAGACGGCAAGGTGGTCGGCCTGCGGGTCATCCGCATGAAACTGAGCGATGTGGACTCCTCCGGACGCCGGCGCCCGATTCCGATTCCGGACAGCGAATATGACATCGAGATCGACCAACTCATTGCCGCCATCGGCCAGCGCCCGAACTTGTCGGCCATCGAAGATATCACCGGCCTGGAATTCACCCGGTGGGGCACCACCGACGTCAATGAGATTTCCTATGCCACCGGACGGGAAGGCATCTTTGCCGGCGGCGACCTGCAAACCGGACCGTGGGTGGCCATCGGCGCCGTTGCCGCGGGAAGAGAGGCCGCCGAGTCGATCGTCCGGTATTTCGACGGGCGGGACATGACCCAGGGTCGGGAGCCGATTTCCTACGACGATCCCAGGTATCGGCCCATTGCCAAAGACGAACCGACCCAGGCCCGGGCCAGAATGCCTGAACTGGCCGTAGAAGAACGCCAGGGAAATTTCAAGGAAGTCGAGCTGGGGTATGACGAAGAAACCGGCAGGGCCGAGGCCGGCCGGTGTCTGAATTGCGGCTACTGCTGCGAATGCTACCAGTGCGTCAAGGCTTGCGGCCCCCAGGCAGTCACCCTGGAAACCCACGCCCAGACGCCGCAGACGGTGCAGCTCGAGGTCGGCTCCGTGATCATGGCTCCGGGCTTCAAGCCCTTTGATCCATCCCGGTTCGACAGTTACAACTACGCCAGGCATCCGAACGTCATCACCTCCATGGAAATGGAGCGGGTCCTTTCGGCCTCCGGACCGACCGGAGGCCATCTGGTGCGCCCGTCCGACCACAAGGAGCCCAAGAAGATCGCCTGGTTCCAGTGCGTCGGCTCCCGGGACCTGAACCGGTGCGACAACGCCTACTGCTCCTCGGTTTGCTGCATGTACGCCATCAAAGAGGCCGTGATCGCCAAGGAGCACGCCGGAGACGACTTGGACTGCGCCATCTTTTTCATGGACATGCGGACCCCGGGAAAGGACTTCGAACGGTTCTACGACAATGCCCGGGAAAAAGCGGGGGTTCGGTTCATCCGAAGCCGGGTTCACACCATCAACCCGGTGTTTAACGGCGACGATCTGCAAATCCGGTACGTGACCGACACCGGGGAAACCGTCGATGAGACCTTCGACATGATCGTGCTGTCCATCGGATTGGAGTCCCCGCCGGAGCTCATCGAACTGGCGGACAAACTCGGCATCGAATTGACGCCGGGCAACTTTTCCAAGACCGAACTGTTCTCCCCCGTGGAGACTTCCCGAAAAGGGATCTTCGCCTGCGGCGCCTTCCAGGGGCCCAAGGACATCCCCCAGTCGGTGGTGGACTCCAGCGCGGCCGCGGCCGCAGCCGGAGAGCTTCTGGGCAGCGTCCGCAACACCCTGACCAAGAGCAAGGAAGTCATCCCCGAGGTCGACATCAAGGGCGAACCGGCCCGCATCGGGGTGTTCGTATGCAAATGCGGCATCAATATCGCCGGTGTGGTGGACGTGGAGGCGGTCAGAGACTACGCGGCCGGTCTTCCCTATGTGGAATACGCAAGCGACAACCTCTATTCCTGTTCCCAGGACACCCAGGACGCCATGACCGAGATCATCAAGGAAAAGAATCTCAATCGCGTCGTGGTGGCCGCCTGTACACCGAAAACCCATGAACCGCTGTTCCAGGAAACACTGATCAATGCGGGGCTCAACAAGTACCTGTTTGAAATGTGCAACATCCGCAACCAGGACTCCTGGGTCCATAAAAACAATCCGGAGCTGGCCACAACAAAAGCCAAGGATCTCGTCCGCATGGCGGTGTCCAAGGTTTCGCTGATGCAGCCGCTGAAAGAAGCCGAACTCGACATCAATCCGGTGGCGATGGTGGTCGGCGGCGGCATCTCCGGCATGGCCTCGGCCCTGGCCCTGGCCCGGCAGGGATTTACCACCCACATCGTCGAAAAAAGCGACCGGTTGGGCGGCCAGGCCCTCAACCTGTACACCACCCCGGACGGGCAAGAGGTCGAGGGCCGGCTGACGGCCATGATCCAGGATGTGGAAAACCACGAAAATATCCAGGTCCACCTGAAGGCGGCCTTGAAGGCGGTGGACGGGTTCGTGGGCAACTTCAAATCCACCCTGGAGGAAAACGGTCAAGAGACGGTGGTGGAGCACGGGGCGGCCATCATGGCCACCGGTGCCCACGAATACAAGCCGGAGGAATACGGCTACGGTCAGGATCCCAAGATCGTCACCAGCCTGGAACTGGACCAACGGTTCAAAGAAAACGACCCGTCGCTGGACACCATCGAGTCGGCGGTCTTTATCCAGTGCGTCGGCTCCCGGGAGCCGCAGCGGCCTTACTGCAGCCGGGTCTGCTGCACCCACTCCGTTCACAGCGCCCTGGAGCTCAAAAAGCGCAACCCGGAGATGAACGTCTATATCCTGTACCGGGACATCCGCACTTACGGCGAAAAGGAATACCTGTACAAGGAGGCCCGGCAAAAAGGGGTGATCTTCATCCGGTTCAGCCTGGATGCCAAACCGGAGGTCAACACGGAAGGCGGCAAGATCACGGTCAATGTCGTCGATCCGATCCTGGGTCAGCCGCTGCAGATCGAGACGGACCTGTTGGCCCTGGCCTCGGCGATCATTCCCAACGCGGAAAAGGCGCTGGCCGACTTTTTCAAGCTGCCGATGAACGACGACGGCTTTTTCATCGAACGTCATGCCAAGCTGGGCCCCTCCGAGTTCGCCACGGACGGTGTGTACCTCTGCGGCATGGCGCACTATCCGAAGCCGATCGACGAGTCGATCGCCCAGGGCAAGGCGGCCGCGTCCCGGGCAGTGACGCTTCTGGCCCGGGACAAGATTTTTGCCAGCGGCACCGTGGCCGAAATCGAACCGATGCTCTGCAGCCAGTGCGGCGTCTGCGTTTCCATCTGTCCGTACTCGGCGCCGTACTTCCGCTCCGAAGAGGAGCGCTTCTTTCCGGGACGCGCCGAGATCAACCCGGTGCTGTGCAAGGGCTGCGGATTGTGCGTGGCATCCTGCCGTTCCGGAGCCATTCACCTGAAGGGATTCGACAACGACCAGATCTTCTCACAGATTTTCAACCTGACCGAGGCGATGGGCGTGTAATAGACCGGTTAATTCGTTAAAAGGTCAAATGGTTGAATCGGAAGAACTCAGATACGGATAGAATTGCCAAATCGAGGAATCCACCATTCGACCCATCAACCACTCAACCAATAGACCAACGAACAAAGGAAAAAAAATGACAGAATTCGAACCGAAGATCGTGGCGTTCCTCTGCAACTGGTGCAGCTACGGTGCGGCCGATTTGGCGGGTGTCAGCCGGATGCAGTATCCATCCAACATCCGCGTGATCCGCATCCCCTGCACCGGGCGGATGAGCCCAAAGTTCGCCTTGGGCGCACTGCGGGAAGGGGCCGACGGCGTCTGGGTATCCGGGTGACATCCCGGCGAATGCCATTACCTGGAAGGTAATTACTACGCCCGAAGAAAGTTTGCACTGTTCAAGGATCTCATGGAGTACATGGGAATCGAGCCCGGAAGACTCCAGTTCTCGTGGATTTCGTCCGCAGAGGCGACCAAGTTCGTCGATGTCGCCACCCAGGTGACAGAAGCGATCAAGGCCCTGGGCCCGAATCAGCGGTTCGTCAAAAAAGAGGCGAAGGTAGCATAATGGAGCACTATACGGAAAAAATACGGGAAATCGCCAAACGCCTGCTCAAAGAGTGTGCGGTGGATATGGTCATCGGCTTTCGCAAAGGCACCCTTCCAATGATGTCCGAGCCTCACTTTGCCCGCACACCGGAGCAAGTCGACGAGCTGATATGGGACAGCCACTGCGGCATCAACCTGGCCAACTACCTGACCGACCGCAAGGAAAAGATCGCGGTGGTGGCCAAAGGATGCGACAGCCGCAACATCGTCACCCACATCCTGGAAAACAAGATCAAGCGGGAGCAGCTGACCATCATCGGCGTTCCCTGCCTGGGAATGGTCGACAAGCGTAAAATCACAGACAGCGTCGAAGGAGAAGTGCTGGCGGTGACCGAAGAAGACGATCAGATCAAGGTCAAATCCACCGGCGGCGAGAAGACCTTCGACAAAGCCGAGATGCTGCAGGAAAACTGCGCGATTTGCATTCACCGCAACCCGGTGATCTCAGACGAAATGATCGCCGACCCGGTCGAAGAGCAAAAGGATGTGGACCGATACGCGGATGTCAGAAAAATCGAGGAGATGAACCCCGAAGACAGCTGGGCCTTCTTCGACGATCTTTTCAAAGAATGCATCCGGTGCTACGCGTGCAAAAACGCCTGTCCGCTCTGCTACTGTCCCACTTGCTTCGTGGACGAATCCAAGCCGCAGTGGGTGGGCAAAAGCCAGGATCCGATCGACATCCGCACCTTTCATTTCCTGCGGGCCTATCATTGCGCCGGCCGCTGCACGGACTGCGGCGCCTGCCAGCGGGCATGTCCGGTGGGCATCAACATGCGGCTGCTGACCAAGAAGCTGGAAAAAGACTGCAAGGAGTTTTACGACTGGGAGGCGGGATTGACGTTGGACAGCCGACCGCCGCTTGATTTCTACCGTCCCGACGATCCGGAGGATTTTATCAAATAGTTTTTCGTGTTCAGTGGCTGCCGGTTATTGCTCACTGTTTGGGCGGTAGAGGGTGATGGTCCTGAACCGTTTCCAATCAGCAAACACGAAAAACTAAATTAGAAACACCCTCCCCGAAGGAAAGAAAATGAAGATTGTTGCCATCGACAAGAAGGACTGGGAAAAAGGCCTGGAAAAGCTCCGGCAGAACTACCGCCTGATCGGGCCGGTCAAGGAAGACCGGTACCATTATTTCCGGAAGCTTTCCGAAGGGCAGACGCCGGATTTCGATTTTTTCAACACCCGGACATCGGCAAAAGAGATCGTCTATCCCCAGTCTGAAGACATGTTCGAATACACGTTGGATCCAACCAAGGAAGATTACCACCTGCTCAAGGAAGTCGAAAAAGACTACTCTCCGAAGGCGGTGCTCGGCATCCGTCCCTGTGATGCCAAGGCGGTGGAGCTGGTCAAGCTCAACTTCGATACCGACGACTACAAGGATCCTTATTGGCTGCGGGCATGGGAGGCGACCACCTTCGTGGGGTTGGCCTGCGACGCGCCTTGCAGCACCTGTTTCTGCACGACCGCCGGCTGCGGTCCGTATCACGAAGAGGGCCTGGATGTACTGATGGCCGACGACGGCAGCCGTTATCTGGCCAAGGTGCTGACCGAAAAAGGAGAAAAATTTGTGCAGGCGGCCGGATGGACCGAAGAAGTCGATGCCGCCGAGCGCTTCGAATCGGGCAAAGCGGCGGCAGAAGACAAGATCGTATCGAAGGTGTCCACGGAAAACCTCGCCGCCGCCGACACCCTGGCCCTGCACGGAAACGAGCAGATGTGGGAAGACATCAGTTTTTCATGCATCAACTGCGGAACCTGCACGTTCGTATGCCCCACCTGCTGGTGCTTCGACATCCAGGATGAAGTCCACGGCAAACAGGGCAAGCGGATGCGCAACTGGGACAGCTGCATGTTTCCGATTTTCACGGTGCACACCACCGGCCACAATCCGCGGGGGACCAAACTGGAGCGGGTGCGCCAGCGCTTCATGCACAAGCTCAAGTACTTCGTGGACAAGTACGACACCGGGATCATGTGCGTCGGCTGCGGTCGCTGCGTCCAGCAGTGTCCGGTCAACATCGACATCCGTCGCGTCTGCGACCTGATGAATCGTCACGGGGCCACAGACGCGTGCGCGGTGGAGGGATGAAAAAATGAGTGCATTGAGCCCGGCCATCCAAGATAGGGAGGAACTCGTGGAGAATCCGTATCTTCCGTATCCGGTCCGTATCGACGACATTGTCGTCGAAACCGAGGACCGGAATTTGAAAACCTTCAAGTTCGTCTTTTTAAACGAACAAGACGAAAAGAAGTTCGACTACCATGCAGGCCAGTTCGCCGAGCTGTCGATTCCGGGAAAAGGTGAAATCCCCATCGGTATTGCTTCTTCACCGGTAGAGAAAGGCTTTGTGATGTTCACTGTAAACAAGGCCGGCGTGGTGACCACCCACCTGCACAACATGAAGGTCGGAGATATCATGGGAATTCGGGGCCCCATGGGCAACTGGTTTCCATGGGAAATGCTGGAGGGGAAAAATGTCCTGCTGGTCGGCGGCGGATTTGCGTTTACCACCCTGCGCTCGTCGATCGTATACATGCTCGACCCGGCCAACCGATCCAAGTTCGGCAACATTACCGTCGTATACGGGGCGAGAACCCCCGGAATGCTGCTCTACAAAAACGAACTGATCGAATGGGAAAAGCGCGACGACATCGACATGCACATCACCGTTGACGCCACCGATGACCCGGGCTGGAAATACAATGTCGGCTTCGTCCCCCCGGTGACCGAGGAAAAAGCCCCCCAGGGGGATGAAAACACCTATGCCATCGTGTGCGGCCCGCCCATCATGATCAAGTTTACGCAGCCGGTGCTGGAAAAGCTCGGCTACACCCACGACCGAATCATCATGAGTCTTGAAAACCGCATGAAATGCGGCATCGGCATGTGCGGCAGGTGCAATATCGGACGCGAGCTGGTCTGCAAAGACGGTCCTGTCTTTACCCTCGAACAGATCAACCAAACGCCAAGGGAATATTAACCCAGCGCATAATGCGCCGCTTTTGTCGGCATAGTCACACACCTACGGTCTTTGTCGTGGAAATCGAAAACGGCGGTTTTTTCAATTGACAGGATCGGTCTGATAAGATACTAGAGTCTATTCCAATAATGCCGAATTTAAAGGGAAAAAGGATAGAGGCTGACGTTTCAGTACAATTCAACGTGTAAAGGAGGATTTTCAATGCCACAGGTCGAATTTATGGGAAAGACTTTCACGGTAGATGAAGACGGCTTCATCGATTCCTTCGAAAACTGGAGCGAAGAGTGGGTCCAGTGGGTCAAAAAAGAAGAAGGGATCGACGAGCTGAACGACGAGCACAAGAAGGTCATCGAGGTTCTGCAGGACTACTACAAGAAAAACGGCATCGCCCCGATGGTGCGGGTTCTGTCCAAGGTCACCGGCTTCAAGCTGAAGCATATCTACGAATTGTTTCCGTCCGGACCGGGCAAGGGAGCCTGTAAAATGGCCGGTCTTCCGAAACCCACCGGGTGCGTCTAATCTGCAGCGCGACTCGATCGGATCCGTTTCGATTTTCAGAATTGCCAGGAAAGGCCCTGTGCATCAGCGCAGGGCCTTTTTTTCTTCGCCGGCAAGCGCCGGGCGCATGACGAGGCATTTTTTCCGGATCCGAATCGACGGACGTCTTTACGGGGCTTTGCCGGCGTCCCGCCAGAGCCTGCTGCAACGTGAAGTTTCATAAGAGGAAAAACGGAGCCCGGCATGATTCTCTCGGTCAAGACCACCGGCAGGACAGAAATGATCGATATCACAAAAGAGGTGCAGAACGCGGTCCGATCCTCAGGCGTCGAAGACGGGCTGTGCATGATCTACATACCCCACACCACCGCGGCAGTCACCATCAACGAAAGCGCCGACCCCAACGTTGCAAAGGACCTGCTCATGGTGCTCAACCAGATCGTCCCCTGGGATGCCCCTTACCGGCATGCGGAGGGTAACTCCCCAGCCCACGTAAAGACCACCCTGGTCGGCTCCTCTGAGCTGGTCTCGGTGCAACAGGGCCGTCTGGTCCTCGGGACCTGGCAGGGCATCTTTTTTTGTGAATTCGACGGACCGCGCTCGCGCAAGGCCCATGTTCGCTTCTTGAGCGCACCTCGGTCATGACGAGATGAAACGAATCCCGCTGCAGAAACGGAAAAGATGGACGACATCGATCGAAAAATCCTGAACCGGATCCAATCGAGGTTCCCAATCACCCCCAGGCCCTTTTTGACCATCGCCGACGAGCTCGGCTTGACCGAGGAAGAGGTCATCAGCCGCACCGTGCACTTAAAAAATTCCGGCATTATCCGGAGGATCGGCGCCAACTTTGTTCCGGGAAAGCTCGGCTTCGTCAGTACGCTTTGCGCAGCCAAGGTGCCGGAGGAGAACGTGGAACGGTTCGCCGAAGTAGTGAACCGCTTTCCGGGGGTCACCCATAATTACCTGCGGGACAATGCGTTCAACGTCTGGTTCACATTCATCGCCCCGTCCAGGGAAGAAATCGAAAAAAATCTGCAGAAAATTGCCGAAGAGACCGGCATAGACGAAATCCTCAACCTTCCGGCCACGAAGGTGTTCAAGATCAAGGCCAAGTTTAAAGTATAAAATCGCTCCGCGATTTTATTGGATTCGGCTTCGCCGAATGAATATAAATCGAAACGGCTGCGCCCTGTTCCCAGGTGCCGGATTCAGCCCATTCCAGCCGGATAGAGCGATTGCCGAAAATGGCGCATAGATTCTGATTTTATCCAAGATCCAGGATCAAGGGTCCAGGATCAAAGCGAACCGGCAGAACAATACCGATGAAAGACACAAGAATCGCCCTGGTGGTGGCAAATTGTCCGGTGGGAGAAATCGAAGCCAATCTTTCCGCCATGGAGGCTGCCGTCGTGCAGGCGGCCGCCGGCGGCGCCCAACTGGTATGCTTTCCGGAGCTCAACATCACCGGCTACTGCAACCGGCCGGAGCTGGCGGGCATCGCCATTACGCTGTCCGGTCCGGAGGTACGCGCTGCATCGCGGATCGCCGAGACAAACCAGGTCGTCATCCTGGCCGGGACGGCGGAAAAAGACGAATCCGGAAAGGTATATGCCAGCCATCTTGTCCTGACGCCCGACGGCGGCGTCGGTGTGTACCGAAAGGTTCACATCGCACCGCCCGAGCAGGGCATTTTCACTGCCGGCGACGAGGTGCCGATTTTCGACGCCGCCGGCACCCGTTTCGGCGTTCAGCTTTGCTACGATGCGCATTTTCCCGGACTGGCGTCGGCCATGACCGCCAAAGGCGCCGAGGTGATCTTCATTCCCCATGCCTCCCCGAGAGGCAGCGCAGAGCAAAAACACGATTCCTGGATGCGCCACCTTCCGGCCAGGGCCTTTGACAACAGCATCTTTATCGTCGCCTGGAACCAGATCGGTGAAAACTGCAAAGGGCTCGCCTTCCCGGGAAACATGGTGGTGATCGCCCCGTCAGGGGAGATCATCGCAAAAGAAGTTTCCGGCGTCGAAGGGATTTTCTTTGCCGACTTGAAGGCCGAACTGCTCGATCAGGTCCGTGGCCATGAGATGCGCCACTTCTTTCCCCACCGCCGCCCGGAGCTGTACAAAAGCTGAATCCGCCCCATGCCCAGTGCAACTCGTAGGTTGGGCTGAAAGAATGGCTGCCGCGATTTTATCCGCGAGGGAGGCGGTAGGTTCCATCCAGGCGGTCGAGCATGTCCTCGTAGCGGCGGTCCAGATCGGCAAGCGCCCGCAGATACTCTTCTTCGGACAACTGCTTTCGCCTCCGATCCAGCGCGGTCCGCTCATTGTCGTACCAGCGCTCCGGATCAAAATTGTAAGTCATCCGCCGTTTTACTCCTCCACATTTTGCCCTTGCATTTTAACGGGGGTAGTCTGGATATTTCATGAAATATCCGGGCTCACCGGCACCGGCCGAATCCGGCCGTCTTTGCGTTCAAGCAAAAGACCGAATCCTCCCAGCAGCCCGTCGAGGGATCGTCCGAGCAGAAAATCGAGATGTTCGGCCTCCGTCTTTTTTTCCGTCAGCAGCCCGCGAAGCACCGTGTCGTAGCGGAGCATTTCCATCAGCCGGTCTTCGGCCTTTTCCTCTCTCCGGCCGACTGCTGCCGCCAGTTCGCCCATGGCATCGACGCCGCACCGATGCTCGTGGTCTTCGATCAGCGCCCACAGACCCTCGATGCCGGAGAGCAAATCTGCCCGATTCAGCCGCGGCGCTTTCATGACCTGCTCGATTTCGGCGGTGTCCCAGCAGGCCATGGCCCGGCATTGCACCGGTCGATATTCGTATCGGGTGCAGCGGTCTTGCGCTTCGTCAAAGAGGATGCAGCACCAACCGGTTCCGGCTCCTTTGAGCTTGATCATTTCTTCTTCGGCGCGGATCAAGCAGCCGCTTTGCGGCTCCCGGACGATTTCTCCCTTTCGAATCGTGACCAGCAGCCCCAGGGGAAGCTTTCCTGTTTCCACCAGCAGCCGGTCCTCTTTTTGGAGCGTCGGTCCGCCCTTTCGACAGCAGGTTCCGCAGCGACGACATTCCGCAGGAAATCCGGATTCTATTGGACTATTCATAGAAAGTTTCTTGTCTTTTTATTTCCTGCAGAATAAATCCAAAGCACGAAATCCGACATTCGGATTTCGAATTTTGTCCCTTCCATAATATGGAAAGGCCGCCCGGCCCGATGGCGCCGGGCGGGCGGCCTCTTTTTTGCAATCACCGCAGCGATTTGATCAGTCGATCTTGCCGGACCGGCCGTCGTCGCAGGGTTCCCCGCTTTCATCGGCGCGGCTGTGCTCGGCCGTTCCGGACAGCGTGCATGAATCCATTTCCAGGGGCTGGCCCTCACCGCCCTGCGACGGTTCGCCTCCGGCGGCAGACACCTCTTCCGGCGCCATTTCCGCCATCTTTTTCATGGCGCGGTAGCGCTCGACGTACTCTTTTTCGAGCCGGGCGGTGAGCCGTTTGGACTCTTCCGGGAACGTCTTCTGAAGCGAGGCGTAGCGAACCTCGCCGGACAAAAACTCCTGAAGGCTGCCGTCGGGCTTCTTGGAGTCGAGGACGAACGGGTTTTTTCCCTCTGCTGTCAGGGCCGGGTTGTACCGGTACAGGGGCCAGTATCCGCTGGAGACGGCCAGCTTTTCTTCTTCCTGGGTCTTTCCCATTCCGGCCTTGATTCCGTGGTTGATGCACGGAGAGTATGCCAGGACAATCGACGGCCCCGGGTAGCTCTCGGCCTCGGTAAACGCCTTCATCAGCTGGTTTTTGTTGGCGCCCATGGCCACCGAGGCCACGTAGACGTAGCCGTAGGACATGAACATGGCGCCCATGTCTTTTTTGGCGGTCTTTTTGCCGCTGGCGGCAAACTTGGCCACCGAACCGGTGGGCGTTGCCTTGGAGGACTGGCCGCCGGTGTTGGAGTAGACCTCGGTGTCGAACACCAGCACGTTGACGTCCTCGCCGGAGGCCAGCACATGATCGATGCCGCCAAATGCGATGTCGTAGGCGGCCCCGTCTCCGAGAAACACCCAGTAGGATTTTTTCGTCAGCAGCCGGGAGAGGCTGCGGATCTCGGAGAGGACGGCATTGTCACCGTTGTCCGGCAGCAGCGCCTTGATCCGGTCGCCGAATTGTTTCGATTCTTCCGGGTCGTCCATGTTTTCAAGCCAGCCGGTAAGGGCCTCCTTTAGCTCCGCATCGATATCGGCGGCGGCCGCCTCCCGGGCCAGGTCGGCCAGCTTTTTTCTCTGCTGCATGTGGCCCAGGAGCATGCCGTAGGTGAACTCGCCCGGGTCCTCGAAGAGGGAGTTCCCCCATGTGGGGCCGAACCCGTCTTTGTTGACGCAGTAAGGCACCGACGGGGCGCTGCCCCCCCAGATCGAGCTGCATCCGGTGGCGTTTCCGATGACCATCCGCTCTCCGTAAAGCTGGGTGACGAGCTTGGCGTAAGGGGTTTCCCCGCAGCCGGCGCATGCCCCGGAAAACTCCAGAAGCGGCTGGCAAAACTGGCTTCCCTTCAGGGAGGTGCGCTTCATCAGGTCATCGCGGATCGGGAGGCCTTCTGAATACTGGCGGTTTTCGTCTTCTGCAATCTGGGTCTCCAGGGGTTTCATGACCAAGGCCTTTTTCTTGGCCGGGCAGATGTCGGCACAGTTGCCGCAGCCCATGCAGTCCAGCGGATAGACCTGAATCCGGAATTGGTATTGCTTGAGTTCCTTGCCCAGGGCCTTTTTCGCCGTGAATTTCTCCGGTGCGGAGTTCATTTCCGCTTCTGTGGCGAGCACCGGCCGGATCGCCGCATGGGGGCAGACCATGGCGCACTGGTTGCACTGGATGCAGTTTTCCATGATCCATTCCGGGACGTTGATGGCCACCCCGCGCTTTTCGTACTTGGTGGTGCCCACCGGGAAAATGCCGTCGGGATTGAAGGCGCTCACCGGCAGCTTGTCCCCCTGCTGGGCGAGCATCGGCCGCATGACGTTCTTGACGAAATCCGGTTCGTCGGGCTCGGCGCTCTTCGTATCGGCGGCATCGGCCCATGAATCGGGGTAGGCGATCTCCTGCAGGTTTTCCAGGGTGTTGTCCACCGCGGCATGGTTCATGGCGACGATCTTTTCGCCCTTTTTGCCGAACATCTTGACGATCTGGTCTTTGAGGTAGCCGATGGCGTCGTCGACCGGAATCACATTGGCCAGCTTGAAGAAGGCCGTCTGCATGATCATGTTGATCCGGCCGCCCAGTCCGATTTCACCGGCGATTTTCACCGCATCGATGTTGTAGAACTTGAGCTTTTTTCCCGCGATGGTGCGCTTCATGCCCGCCGGAAGCTTTTGGTCCATCTCCTCGGCGGTCCAGGGGGAGTTGAGCACGAAGGTGCCGCCCTCCTTGATCCCCTCGAGCAGGTCGTACATGTGCACATAGCTGTCCTTGTGGCAGGCGATGTAGTCGGCCTGGTCGATCAGGTAGGTGGACTGGATCGGCGTCTTGCCGAAGCGCAAATGGGAGATGGTGACCCCGCCGGACTTTTTCGAGTCGTAGGCGAAATAGGCCTGGGCGTACATATCGGTGTTGTCGCCGATGATCTTGATGGCGCTCTTGTTGGCGCCCACCGTGCCGTCGGCACCCAAGCCCCAGAACTTGCACTGCACCGTCCCCTCCGGGGTGACGTCGATCCCTTCTCCGACAGAAAGGGAGCTGCCGCTCACATCGTCGACGATGCCGACGGTGAACTGGTCCTTGGGCTCGTCTGCCGCCAGGTTGTCGAACACCGCCTTGACCATGGCCGGATTGAACTCCTTGGAAGAAAGCCCGTATCGGCCGCCGATGATCATCGGATTTTCTTTTTTTCGAAAACAGGCGGTGCAGACGTCCAGATAGAGGGGGTCGCCCAGGGATCCCTTTTCCTTGGTCCTGTCCAGGACCGCGATTCGCCGGGCAGATGCCGGAATCGCCTTGAAAAAATGCTCTGCCGAAAACGGTCGATAAAGCCGAACCTTGACCAGCCCGACCTTTTCCCCCTTGTCGGCGAGGTGGTTGACCACTTCCTCGATCGCCTCGCAGGAAGAGGCCATGGCAACGATCACCCGTTCGGCTGCCGGGTCGCCCACATAGTCGAACAGCCCGTATTTGCGGCCGGTCAGGTTGCCCACTTTTTCCATATTGGCTTCCACGATGCCCGGCACCTTCACCCACCAGGGGCTGGAGGCTTCAAAATTCTGAAAATAGATGTCGGGATTCTGGGCAGTACCCCGGAGCTCGGGAGATTCGGGATTGACCCCCCGGGAGCGGAAAGCCGCCACGGCCTTTCGGTTGACCAGGGCGGCCATGTCCTCGTAGTCGATCATCTCGACCTTCTGGATCTCGTGGGATGTTCTGAAGCCGTCGAAAAAATGCAGGAATGGAAGGCTGGCCTCGATGGCCGACAGGTGCGCCACCAGCCCCAGGTCGAGCACTTCCTGGACCGAGGCCGAGGCCAGCAGGCCAAAGCCGGTCTGGCGGACGGCCATGACGTCCTGGTGATCGCCGAAAATCGACAGCGCATGGCCGGCGATCGAACGCGCCGTCACGTGAAACACGGCGGGCAGCAGTTCGCCTGCCATCTTGTACATGTTCGGGATCATGAGCAGCAGGCCCTGGCTGGCGGTAAAGGTCGTCGTCAGGGCGCCTGCCGCCAGGCTGCCGTGTACCGCCGCCGCGGCGCCGGCCTCGGACTGCAGCTGGCGTACGCTCATGGTCTGACCGAAAATGTTTTTCAGTCCGTTTGCCGCCCACTCGTCGCAAAGCTCTCCCATGGGCGAAGAGGGGGTGATCGGATAAATCGCCGCCGCATCGCTCATGGCATAGCCCACATGCGCCGCTGCCGTATTGCCGTCGATGGTCTTCATTTTCTTTGCCATAAACCCACTCCTTGCTGGTATTGGCCCGATTCTCCAAGCGCCGGTCATGGACCATTGATAATCAAAACTGCATTCAATGTTTCATAAACCAAAAGGTTTATTTTTAAATCAATTACCGTGTACTTGTAAAGGAAAAGATAGGATTGACTTTTCCGAATTGTTTTTTAGTTTCTTTTTTTCCGGCACCATCACTTGAAGTTTTTCTTTTCTTCCGCCATACCGATGATTACCATCGGATTGGATTTCAAAATCACCTCGCCGGAAAATAGAAAAGGAGCTTTTCGATGAAAACCAGAACTGTAGGGGAGCTCATGGTCCCGGTAAGCAAGTATGCCACCGTGCCCAAGAATGCCACATTGACCGAAGCGCTCAAGGCCCTGGAAAACGAAAACATGCGCTACGGTGACCGGCCATACCGCCATGCCTCCCTGGTGGTGGTCGACAAGAACGGACGCGCCGTGGGCCGGGTGAGCCAGATCGACATCATGCGGGCCCTGGAGCCGGGCTACAGCGAAGTGGGCGACACCCGCTGGATGGAGCGCTCCGGATTGACCCGGCGAATGCTCGTTACCATCCGAGAGCAGTTCAATCTCTGGAACCAGCCGGTGGAAGAAATGCGAAAGACCATGGGCGGGGTCAAAGTAGCCGAAATCATGCAGGTTCCAACCGAGGGAGAGTTCGTAGACGAAACAGACACCTTGAACATCGCCATGCACCGCATCGTCATGGGCCGTCACCACAGCCTGCTCGTCACCCGAGACGGGAAGATCGTCGGCATCCTTCGGTCCACCGACGCATTCAACGCCCTCTATGACATGATCTTCGCCTCGGAATGAGCGATATCCAGGCCATCGCCCGCCTGATGCGGGATCTTGATGACCAGCTTGCGCTGTGCATGCGCTGCGGCATGTGCCAGGCCGTGTGCCCGGTCTATTCCGACACCGGAAAAGAGGCCGACGTGGCCCGGGGAAAGATCGTCCTGCTCGACGGCCTTGTCCATGAACTGTTCAAGAACCCGAAGGGGGTCGCCGAACGGCTCAACCGCTGTCTGCTGTGCGGCTCCTGTGCGGCCAACTGCCCCAGCGGCGTCAAGGTCCTGGACGTCTTTTTAAAGGCCCGGACGATCCTGACCGGCTTCATGGGGCTTTCGCCGGCAAAGCGGCTGATTCTTCGCGGCATGCTCTCCCGGCCGGAGCTCTTCGACCGGGTCACGCAATGGGCCGGCCGCTTTCAGAAGGTCTTCACACGGCCGGCAAACGAGGTCATCGGCACCTCGTGTGCCCGGATCACCTCCCCGCTGTTGGGAGGCCGTCATTTTCGTCCCCTGGCCCCGGCAGCGTTCCATCAGAAAACGCCTTCGACCGACACCCCGGCCAAAGCCGGCGGCAAACGGGCGGCCTTTTTCGTCGGCTGCCTCATCGACAAGTTCTTTCCCAACATCGCAGAAGCCGCTGCGAGCGTTTTGAAAAACTGCGGCGTCGGCATCTATCTGCCGGCCGGCCAGGGCTGCTGCGGCATCCCGGCTCTTTCCGCCGGTGACCGCAAAACCTTTTTCCGGCTGCTTCACCACAACCTTGCCCTGTTTGAAGCAGCGCAGTTCGATGTGCTGCTCACGGCCTGCGCCACCTGCACGTCGACCATTAAAAAAGTGTGGCCGGCCATGGTAGCCGACCAGCCCGAGGCCCTCCGCCGGCGGGTCGAGCAAATCGCCGAAAAGACCACCGACATCAATGCATTTGTCGCGCCGATGATCGATCCGGAAACACTGGGCGGACCGGCGGGAACACCGCCGAAGGTGGTCACCTACCACGATCCGTGCCACCTGAAAAAATCCCTCGGGATTTTTACCGAGCCCCGCCGCCTGCTTCAAGCAGCACCGGGCTCCCGGCTGGTGGAAATGGCCGAGCCGGATGCCTGCTGCGGCATGGGCGGCAGCTTCAATCTGCAATACTACGAAATTTCATCGAGGATCGGGCGCCTGAAGCGGGACCGGATCGTGGCCACCGGAGCCTCGGCGGTGGCCACCGGCTGCCCCGCCTGCATCCTTCAGATCTCGGATATGCTTTCCCAATCCGGCAACAGCGTAAGAGTCTGTCATCCGATTGAAATCATCGCAGAAGCGCTGGATCCTTCATGAGCATTTCACCGCCGCCGATCCAACCCAACCGGAGAGGATAAATCAACCATGAGTAAAGTGATCTTTACAGCAGCCCTGACCGGCAACATTCATACACCGTCGATGTCTCCCCATCTGCCGATCACCCCTGAGCAGCTCATCGAGGAAGCGGTCAGATGCGAAAATGCCGGGGCTGCGGTGGTCCACGTTCACGCCAGAAACCCGGAAGACGGAAAACCATCCACGGACATCGGGCTGTACAGAACCATCCTCAGCGGGATCAAGGCCAAAACAAAGCTGGTGGTCAGCCCCACCACCGGCGGCACCGCGACCATGACCCCGGAGGAGAGAATCGCGGTGGTCAGGGAACTGAAACCAGAGATGGCCACGTTCAATGCCGGCTCCCTGAATTTTGCCCTCTACCCCATCTTGGACAAAATGAAGGAATTTCAACACGACTGGGAAGAGGATTTTCTCCGGTCCACTGAAAGCTTCATCTTCCCCAACACCTTCGCGTCCCTGAAAGTGTTCGCCAAAACCATGGCAGAGACGCAGACAAAGCCGGAGCTGGAGGTCTATGATGTGGGGCAGATCACCAACCTGGCCCAGATCGTCTCTGAAGGGTATCTGCAAAAGCCCCTGTATCTGCAGTTCGTTCTCGGGATCCTGGGCGGTATTCCCGCCACCTTGGAAAACCTGATATTTTTGACCCATACCGCCCGCAGGGTGCTGGGTGATTTTGAATGCAGCGTCTGCGCGGCAGGACGCCACCAGTTTCCCATGGGCGTGGTGAACATGCTCCAAGGCGGGCACATGCGGGTGGGGCTGGAAGACAACCTTTACCTCGCCAAGGGGCAGTTGGCCAAGGGCAGCTATGAACAGGTCGAAAAGGCCGTTCGCCTGGCCCGGGAGTTGGGGCTCGAACCGGCGACTTCCGACGAAGCCAGAACGATCCTGGGGCTGAAAGGACTCGAAAAGGTCGACTATTGATCATAGGGATTGTCATCGTCTCGTTTCCTTTCAGCTGACGCGGCTGGTTCATTGTGATGGCCGCTCTCAGTGATGAAACGGCGGAATGACAATCCCTATGATAAAGTGAATCGAAAAAAATATTGCGCTTATCCGGGATCCTCCAGCCCGGCACCGCCGGAGGCTGTTGGAACGTTATTTTGACGAGTGCTCACGCCGACCGCATGGCTGAAAGCATCGTCAGAACCATCAGAAACAGGAAAAAATTGACCTGCACGAGGGAGCCGCTTCTGGCTGCGGCATGCAGGAAAAAAGGAATCACCAGCATGGCCAACAGAAGAATGCCCTTGATCCGCATTTGAATTTTTTTAAATACATTTAGCAACATCCACACTCCTTCCGGCGGCGTCTCGCAGAAAAAATTCCGAAAAGCGGTTTTCCATAAAACTCCAGTAAGCTTGAGCCGGAGGCCGATGGGTGTCAGCTCGGAAGCTGGGCAAACGGAACGGAATTCTGACAATCCCTATATCAGTACCGCCAGCATCGTAAACACGCCGAAAAAAGCGGTGATGACCAGGCCGTATTTCAGGGTCGCCCGCAGCACAGGCCCTTCCCTGCCGGCCAGTCCG
>CBFCZJ010000026.1:0-19495 GCA_965602445.1 uncultured Desulfobacterales bacterium
ATTCCATGGAGGTCGAACGGGAAAACGGCCGGGCGCATCTTTTCCTGGAAACCGAGGAAGCCGCGGCCTTTTCTGAACATGAAAAATTGCTGGGCATCTTCAACGAAATCTCCGGTCTGATTGAAATCCGCGCAATCGATATCATGCCCTGGGAAGAACGCGAAAACCGGTTTCGCGTCGTTTTGGACAACATCAGCGACGGTGTGGTCTCCATTGACAAAGACGGCAACGTCAACACCATCAATCGTATGGCACGCGAAGTGTTCCAGTGTGAAGAAGGGGCGGTCATCGGCCGCAGCGTGCGCCGGCTGGGGCTGCCGGATTTTTCCATCCTCGAATGTCTGGAAGGCAAACGATTTCCCAGGGTCAAAAAAAACCTGATCACCAATGCCGGGCGATACCAGTACATCTCTGCCTGCCGTCCCATCCATGACGTGTCAGGGCACATCATCGGTGCGGTTGAGATCGCCAAGGACATGCAGGAGATCAAGAAGCTGGCCCGAACGATCACGGAACCCGAGGAGGTCGATTTCAGTGACATCGTCGGCAAAACCCCGGCCATTACCGCTGCGATCGCTTTTGCAGAGAAGATCGCCGCCGGCGATGCCATCGTCGCCATCCGCGGCCACAGCGGCACCGGCAAGGAACTCTTCGCCCGTGCGATCCATTCCGCCAGCGGTCGCAGAGGTGCTTTCGTTCCGGTCAACTGCGCCGCACTGCCCGAACAGCTTCTGGAAAGCGAACTGTTCGGCTACAAAGGAGGCGCCTTCACCGGGGGGCGAAAGGAAGGTAAACTCGGCCTTTTTGAAACGGCCCACGGCGGGACGATCTTTTTAGACGAGATTGCGGAAATGGCGCCGGGATGCCAGGCAAAGATCCTGCGGGTGATCCAGGACGGGAGAGTTCGCCGGGTGGGCGGGTCTCGGGAGATATCGGTCGACACCCGCGTCATCACCGCAACCAACCGGAATCTTGAACGGCTGGTGGAAGAAAAGCGGTTTCGCCAGGATCTGTACTACCGGCTCAATGTCCTGCCGATCCACATCCCGCCGCTGTCGGAAAGAAAAGAGGACATCCCCCTGCTGGTGGAGCACTTTCTGTTTCAGTTGTCGACCCGGCTCGGCAAACCCCTGCAACCGGTGTCGGCAGGCGCCCTGGAAAAGCTGCTCGGCCACCACTGGCCGGGGAACGTGCGGGAGTTGAAAAACGTGGTGGAGCGGGCGGCGATTCTGGCCGAGGCGCGTCCCATCGACACCGAGTGCATCGTGTTCAGCCATGAGATCGGAAGAACCGCTCCCTGCAGCGCAATCGGCGTCCCCTCCGTAGATCGAAACACGCCGCTGAAAGAATCCCTGGATCGAATCGAAAAAATCATCATTACCCAAGCGCTGAACCGCTCTTCGAGCATTCGCGCAGCGGCCCGCACCCTGGGAATTTCCCACACCGCGCTCCTCAACAAGCTGCGCAAGCATCGCATCGGAGTGGAAACAAATCAAACCGGTGGCAACAAACCGGACCACGGTGGTTAAACCGCTTCCTTTATTAAAGTATTTAATTTTATCTCCTCACGGCTGGCACGAAATGTTTCCAGATTCTGCCCTTTCCGTTTTTCCTGCCGACGAGTTCGATTCCACCTGATTGCTTTTTGCCGCCACCGCTATCAGCCGCCCTGGTCTTGTCGAAGACGCTGGTTTGATTCGTATTCTTGATTTTTTAAGGGCGATGAATTCCGTTCAGTTGATTTCGATCCATCACTTTTTTTCTCTTTATTCCACCTCCTGGCAAGACTTTTGCTCCTGATGAATTCGAAGACCAAGTCGAGGTGACCGGAATGATCCGGGACATCCACGAAACGTGCAAATCCCAAGGGAGGAGGCAGCCATGATCGTCGGAATCTTGAAGGAAATCAAAGCAGAGGAAAACCGGGTGTCCATGACCCCTGCCGGTGTCGAAGTCCTCAAGCAAAACCGCCACGAAGTGCTGGTCGAAAAGAACGCCGGCATCGGCAGCGGTTTCGAGGATGCAATCTACGAAAAGGCCGGCGCCGTGATCGTCGCATCGGCCCAGGAGATCTTCCAGCGGTCCGACATGGTCATGCATGTCAAGGAACCGCTCCCGGCAGAATACGACCTGATCCGGAAGGACCAGATCGTCTTTACCTATCTTCACCTGGCGGCGGCAGAAAAGCTGACCCATGCGCTCATCCAGAGCAAATCGATCTGCATCGCCTACGAAACCATCCAGAAGCCGGACCGCTCTCTGCCGCTTCTGACCCCCATGAGCGAAGTGGCGGGCCGTATGGCGATCCAGCAAGGGGCCAAGTACCTGGAGATGGCACAGGGCGGCCACGGTATCCTGCTGGGAGGCGTTCCCGGCGTCGATCCGGGCACCGTCGTGGTGATCGGCGGCGGCATCGTCGGCGTCAACGCGGCTAAAATGGCCTGCGGACTCGGCGCCAAGGTCTATATCCTCGATATGAACCTCGACCGGCTGCGCTATTTGAGCGACGTGATGCCCCGCAACTGCTTTTTGCTCTTTTCCAGTCCTGCCGCCGTTCGGGACCTGGTCACCAAGGCGGACGTGGTGGTCGGTGCGGTGCTGATTCCGGGCACCAAGGCGCCGAAGCTGGTCACCCGCGAGATGCTCAAAACCATGAAAAAAGGGGCGGTTCTGGTGGACGTGGCCATCGACCAAGGGGGCTGTTTCGAGACTTCCAAGGCCACCACCCACTCCGACCCGATCTACGTGGTCGACGACGTGGTCCACTACTGCGTGGCAAACATGCCCGGCGCCGTGCCCAAGACCTCCACCATGGCCCTGACCAACGCGACGCTTCCATACGCCGTGCAGATTGCCAACAAGGGCTGGAAACGGGCCATGCAGGAAAACGAAGAGATCAAGTACGGCGCCAACGTGATCCATGGAAAAGTCACCTACAAGGGTGTGGCCGAGGCGTTCGACCTGGAGTACGTGTCGATCGACACCCTCCTGTGAACAAAGGGGGCCATATGGTCATCGGAATTCCCAAAGGAGGCGTCATGAAAAAGTGGATTCTTTTTCTTTCAGTCGTTGCGGCATCGTTTTCGCTGTTGCCGGCGAATGCCCCGGCCGGGGAACTGAAAATCGGCACGGTGCTGGACCATTCCGGCGCGCTCAAGGACTGGGGGCCGCACCATCGCAATGCCGTCATCCTGGCGTTCGAGCAGACAGCTGCCGCGGGATTTTCGGTCGCCCTGGTTCATGAAGACAGCCAGAGCGCGGCAGAGCCCGCCATCGAAGCGGCCAAACGGCTGGTTGAAACCGAACAGGTTGTCGCGATCATCGGTTCTGCCTCCAGCGGCGTGATCGTTCCGCTGGCCGAAACGGTCACCTGCCCCAAAGGGGTGCTGCTGATCTCGCCCGGTGCCACCTCTCCGTTTATCACCGGGCTTCCCGGAGACCAGGACAAAGACCTGCTGTTTCGCACCTGTCCATCGGACACCCTCCAGGGGGTGGTGCTGGCCAAGCTGGCGGCCAGCCAGTACAAGACGGCCTCGATCCTCTATGTGAACAACCCCTACGGACAGGGGCTGGCCCAACAGTTTCACAAGTCTTTTCACAAACGCGGCGGCACGGTTTTTACCATGGTCCCCCACGGCGAGGAGGTGGCGAAAACCTACGTCCCCGACCTGCGCAAGGCCTATGCCCGGGTCTACCAGACCAAACCCTTCCGATCGGGGCGCTCAGATGTGCTGTGTGTCTTCAGCTATCCGGAGCATGCCAAAGTCTATGTGAAAGAGGCCGCAGAAGTATTTCACGCCAGGACCTTTCTGTTCTGCGACGGCAGCAAGTCCGAAGCCCTGGCCGAGGCCGTGGGGCCGCAGAATCTGGAAGGCCAGATGGGCACCGCGCCGGCGGTGGCCGTCGGCGAGGGGTTCGGCCGGTTCAGCGCCGCCTACGGCGCCCGCTTTGACACGCTGCCCGTCATCCCGTTCGTGGCCAACGCATACGATGCCGCCGCCGTCCTCGGGCTCGCGGCCTTTGCCGCGCAGGCCAGGGGGGGGGACATCTCTTCTACCGCCATCCGCGATCAACTGCGGCAGGTGGCCAGTCCGCCGGGGGTCTTTATCGCACCCGGCCAGTTTGCCAAGGCCTTCGAGCTGCTGCGCGAGGGCAAGCAAATCAACTATGAGGGTGCCTCGGGCTCGGTGGATTTCGATCCGAACGGCGACGTCGAAGCGCCCATCGAGATCTGGCGCTTTTCCGAGGGCCGGATCGTCACAGATCGCATCGAATATCGCATCCCGGCGGAATAGCAAAAAAGAACCTTTCCGGCCGCAGGTACAGAACGGGAGGAGACCATGGGGGACTTTTTTCAAACCATCGAAGCATTCGTCGGAAAACTGGGGGCCTTCGCCTGGGGGCCGCCGATGCTGATCTTTCTGGTGGGCACCGGCTTTTACCTGACCTTTGTCTTAAAGGGCCTGCAGTTCAGGAAATTGGGGCACTCGCTGTGGCTGGCGCTGGTCAAACGAAAGGACGAAGGCGATGAGCCCGGGGACATCACCCACTTTCAGGCGCTGATGACGGCCCTTTCGGCCACGGTGGGCACCGGAAACATCGCCGGGGTGGCAACGGCCATCGCCGCCGGAGGCCCCGGGGCCCTGTTCTGGATGTGGATCACCGGCCTGGTCGGCATGGCCACCAAGTACGGCGAGGCGGTGCTGGCCGTCCAGTACCGGGTAAAAGACGAAAAGGGCACCATGAGCGGCGGGCCCATGTACTACATTTCCCGCGGGCTGGGCTGGAAGTGGCTGGCAACGCTTTTTGCGATCTTCGCATCGGTGGCGGCCTTCGGCATCGGCAACATGGTCCAGTCCAATTCCGTGGCCGATGCGGTCGAGGCCATATTTCACGTGCCGTTCTGGTTGACCGGCCTGGTGCTGATGGTCTTTACGGCCCTGGTGATTTTAGGGGGCATCAAGAACATCGGAAAAGTGACCGGGATTCTCGTGCCGGTGATGATCGTCTTTTACATGGGCGGGGCCCTGATCATTTTGGTGCTTCATGCCGCGGCCATACCGGCCGCCCTGGCGCTGGTGGTCAAGCAGGCGTTTTCGCCCACGGCCGCCACGGGAGGGTTTCTGGGCGCCAGCGTCATGATGGGCATCCGGATGGGGGTGGCCCGGGGGGTGTTTTCCAACGAGTCCGGCCTGGGCAGCGCCCCCATTGCCGCCGCCGCCGCCCAGACAAAACACCCGGTGACCCAGGCGCTGGTCTCCATGACCCAGACGTTCATCGACACGATCGTCGTGTGCACCATGACCGGCCTGGTCATCATTCTCACCGGCGCCTGGAGCAGCGGCGACACCGGTGCGGAGCTCACCAGCATGGCGTTCCGGGCCGGGTTTACCGGCGGCGCCTACATCGTCACCATCGGACTTGTCCTGTTTGCCTACTCCACCATCCTGGGCTGGAGCTACTACGGGGAAAAATCGATCGAGTATCTCTTCGGCGAAGGTGCGATCAAGCCGTACCGCTATGCCTTCATTCTTGTCGTGGGCGTCGGGGCCGTGGCCAAGCTCGAATTCGTCTGGGCGCTGTCAGACACCTTCAACGGCCTGATGGCCATTCCCAACCTGATCGGTTTGCTGGCGCTTTCGCCGGTGATCGTCAAGGTCACCCGGGACTACTTCGAAAACCAGGCCGGCACTGCGAAGGTTCCCGTTTTAGACGATCAGCGCCCCTAAAGTGTTCGTCGTTCTGCCGCTGAAGGTGCGACAAGACAAATCCGGAGGCGATGGCAGGGTCGCTGCCATCGCCGCTGCAAAATCGGTCTTTTTCATCTGCACCGGCCTTGCGCATTTGTCTTCTTTTCTTCGCGCTCTTTTCTTCTTCTTCGCGCATGAAGAAGCCCAACGGCATCCAGGGGAAATGCCATTTGCGCGTCTTTTTCCCCGCCCATCGAAAGGAGGTATGAAAATGGAACACACCACGTTAACCGCCGCCACTTGGCTTTGGCTCCTGGTGCCGCAGCTCCTGGTCATTTTGCTCTCCTTGATCAATTTCTTCGTTCAAAGGAGGAATCCGTCATGAATATTCCCACTTTGAGTTCTTTTGTCTTTTACCTGGTCGGCATGCTGGCCATCGGCATCTATTTCTATGTTCGCACCAAAAACCTGTCCGACTACGTTCTGGGCGGCAGGCAGCTGGGGGGCGCGGTGGCGGCCCTCAGCGCCGGGGCGTCCGACATGAGCGGCTGGCTGCTGCTGGGACTGCCCGGGGCCATGTATGCCGGCGGCATGAACAACGTGTGGATCGGCGTGGGGCTAGTGATCGGCGCCTACCTGAACTGGCAGTTCGTGGCCCACCGTTTGCGCAGCTTTACCGAAGCGGCCAAGGATTCCATCACCCTGCCGGATTACCTGGAAAATCGCTTCAACGACAAATCCCGCGTGCTGCGGGTGGCCTCGGCGGCGGTGATCCTGATCTTCTTCACCATTTACACCTCAGCCGGCATGGTCGGCGGCGCCATTTTGTTCGAAAGCACTTTCGGGCTCGATTACAACGTCGCCTTGTGGGTCGGGGCCATCGTCATCGTCTCCTACACGTTTTTAGGTGGATTCATGGCCGTCAGCTGGACCGACTTTTTCCAGGGAATCTTGATGTTCCTGGCGTTGTGTGCGGTGCCCATGTTCGTCGTCGGGAAAGTCGGCGGCTGGGACACTGCGGTGACCAAGGTCGCCGCCATGAACGCCGAACATGTGGATATTTTTTCCGGGATGTCGATCATGGGAATCATCTCCCTGATGGTCTGGGGGCTGGGATATTTCGGCCAACCCCACATTCTGGCCCGCTTCATGTCGGTCAAATCCACCTCGGAAATCCCCAAGGCCCAACTCATCGGCATGTCTTGGATGGTGCTCTCCTTGTTCGGGGCGATCTTCACCGGCTTTCTCGGGATTGCCTATTTTGCGGGCGCCCCGCTGGAAAATTCCGAAACGGTGTTTATCGATCTCACC
This sequence comes from uncultured Desulfobacterales bacterium, assembly GCA_965602445.1. GTDB lineage: Bacteria > Desulfobacterota > Desulfobacteria > Desulfobacterales > CAFBRK01 > JAIPEL01. Next base: position 7,002 of record CBFCZJ010000026.1, read on the forward strand.
CAGGTCCTGTTCAATCCGTGGATCGCGGGCGTTTTGCTGGCGGCCATTTTAGCGGCGATCATGAGCACGATCGACTCCCAGCTGCTGGTCTGTTCCAGCACGATCGCCGAAGATTTCTACAAGCAGATCCTGCGAAAGGACGCCCCCCAAAACGAGCTGGTGTGGATCAGCCGCATCGCCGTTCTGGCGATCGCCCTGATCGCGATCCTGCTTGCCTCCAATCCGGACAGCAAGGTGCTGGGCCTGGTTTCCTACGCCTGGGGCGGATTCGGGGCCGCGTTTGGTCCGGTGATCATCTTGTCGCTCTTTTGGCGGCGGATGACCCGCAACGGTGCGCTGGTGGGCATGATTCTGGGTGCTGTGACGGTGATCGTCTGGAAACAGATCGAGGGCGGGATCTTCGACATGTACGAAATTTTGCCCGGCTTCATTCTGTGCGCCCTGGGCATCGTCGTCGTCAGTTTGCTGGACAAAAAACCTTCTGCAGAGGTTGTCGGCATTTTTGATGAAACGCCGGCACATCCAATCGTCCAAGGATACGGCGAAGGATGATTGACGTCGGCGGCTTCCTGCGACGCTGACAGCCGCGGGGATGTCGCTTCCGCCACTCATGCGGCCGCTGCCCAAAAAAGGAGGCAAGCGATGCAGAGATTACGTTTTTTCGGTTTTGCAATCTTCATTTCAGTCGTGCTGGTCGCCGGCACCGGCCCAGGGCTGGCATCGGCCGCCGATCCGGTCGTGATCGGCGCGGTCAATCCGTTGACCGGGGTCAACGCCGTCCAGGGGCGCGATATGAAAAATGGTGAGGAGCTGGCACTTGCCGAAATCAACGCCGCCGGAGGAATCAACGGCCGACCCTTGAAGATCCTCTGGAAAGATACCGGCTCGAACCCCGAGCAGGGGATGGACGCGGTCCGTGCACTGGTGGAAACAGACACGGTGCCGTTGATCATTGGGCCCTATTCCAGCGGAGTCGGCCTGCCGACCGGTCAATGGACCCAGTCCAAGAAGGTGATTCAGATCTCGGTGGCATGCACTGCGCCGGAATTGAGAAATATCGGGCCCTATTTTTTCAATGTCATCGGTCTGGATGAAGTCATGGGCATCAAATTGGCTGAATTCGCCCTTGAAAGCAGCGCCCGAACCTATGCCTCTGTCGTGGTCGACAATTCCTTCGGAGCAGGCATCGAGACATGGACGAAGAAGACCATCGACAAAGCGGGTAGACATTGGATCAAGGGCCTGCGGTACAAGGAAAACCAAGCCGATTATAAACCCTTGATCGAAGGCCTTTTTGTCGATAAGCCGGAGGTGGTTTTTTTTACGGCCTACGGGAGTGATGCCGAACGCATCTTGGAGCAGGCCCATGACATGGGACTGAAGCCTGCCAAGGGTTGGTATGCCGCATACATGACGATGTGGCACCACGACGTCGCTCCGGAAACCGCAGATGGAATCCAAGGCATGGTCGTTGGCCGGCACGCCGGCACGCGGTTCAAACATTATCAGGACGCCTACTGGAAAAAATTCGGTGCGGCCTACCAAAAATTGTATCAAAGACCGGTCATGCAGACCGCCTTCGGCGCCTATGCCTATGATGCCGTGTGGATAGCCGCCCTGGCCCTGAAAATGGCCGAAAGCACCGACCCGGATCAAATTGCCGAGGCATTGCATACCGTCAGTGCAACCTACGACGGTGCCACCGGAGACAAGACGTTCGATCGGGACGGAATGCAGGTCGTCGAATACTACCAGCGGATGATCTCTCAAGGCGGCCGGCTCGTACCGGTCCAGTAGTGTCAAGCCGGTACGATTTCAAATCGGGCCGGAACGTTGCGGGCCGGTCCGGCCAGGAGGAATATCCGCGGATCGATGGTAAACAGATCAGGCAAAAATTTTCGGTTCGATTTATTCAAAAGGGGATAGATCGTGCCGGAAGAGAGGATGACCGCTGATGGAAACGAAAGAAGTAGATGCAACAGTCCAAAGGGCCTTGTCGCTTGCTCGTGCCTGGCAGGACCGGGCAAACGAGTTGTTGACTTCAGAAGAAAAAGCGATCCAGGAGCAAATGAAGCGGCTGATGACCCACCCGATCGACAAGGTGGTCCTCACCCGGATGATCGATCAGAGTTTTCGACCCCACGACAGCTCCCGGGTGGCCGACCAGGTCAACGCGATTCTCACATCCTATGGAATCCCGGATTTCTTCCCCAGGGTCGACCGGCTGTTGATTCAGATGTTTTTGGGTGTGGGAAGGCATTTTCCGGCATTTACCGTCCCCAAGATGATCGACCGGATGCGCGGCAGCAGCAGCCGGGCCATCATCCCCGGTGAACCAGACGCCCTGCACGCTCATCTGCAAAAAAGAAAAAAACAAGGCGTCCGCATGAACATCAATCATCTGGGCGAGGCGCTGCTCGGCGAAAAAGAGGCCCGCCGGAGACTCGACACCTATATCAAAGACATGGAAAATCCGGAGATCGAATATATTTCCGTCAAGATCTCGACGATCTATTCCCAGATTCAGCCCATTGCCTTCGATCATACCGTACAGATATTGAAAGAAAGGCTGTCGGAGCTATACAGCGTCGCCGCTGAGCACACGTTCGTCCGGCCCGACGGGACAAAGGTCCCGAAATTCGTCAACCTCGACATGGAGGAATACCGAGACCTGGGGATTACCAAGACGGCCTTCATGGAAACCCTGGATCAGGAGCAATTCAAGACCTATTCGGCTGGAATCGTCCTCCAGGCATATCTTCCCGATTCCTACGATATCCAGAAAGAGCTGACCGAGTGGGCGAAACAGCGGGTGGCCGCCGGCGGAAGTCCGATCAAGATCCGCATCGTCAAGGGCGCCAACATGGAAATGGAGCAAGTGGAGTCGTCCATTTTCAACTGGCCCCTGGCGCCTTACAACAACAAGCTGGAAGTGGACGCCAACTACAAGCGCATGGTGGAATTCGGCATGCGCAGGGAAAACATCGAGGCGGTTCAGTTGGGCATCGGCTCCCACAACCTCTTCGAGCTGGCTTTTGCCAGCGAATTGGCCCAGGAGCGAAATCTGGCCGATTATTTTTATTTCGAAATGCTGGAAGGCATGGCCGATCATATCCGTCGGGCTTTGAACGAAATCTCCGGCGAGGTCTTGCTGTATGCGCCGGTGGCCAAAAAAGACGAATTCATCAATGCCATCGCCTATCTGATTCGCCGGCTGGACGAAAACACGGCCGGAGAGAATTTTCTCCGGTATTCCTGCGGCCTCCAAACAGGCTCCAAAGAGTGGCAATTTTTACAGGAGCAATTTCTCGCCTCCGTAGAATCCATGGATCAGGCATCCGCCGCACCCAACCGGATCCAAAACCGCGCCACGGAACGTTTTTCCGAAAAAACCGGGACGTTTTACCAGAACGAATTTCACAACGAACCGGATACGGACTGGTCCTGTCCGGGCAACCGGGACTGGGCCAAAGAAATCCGCAGGCAGTGGAAAAAAGGCGCCGGCGACGAACCTGTCCAAATCCCCGTGGTCGTGGCGGGACAGGAAGTCTTCAAAGACCGGCAAGTCCGCGAGTACGTCGATTTGTCGAGCGTAAATGAAAAAACCGACGAGGCGGTATGCGTCGGACGATGCGCCTTTGCCAACGCAGAAGACGTTAAGCGCGCTGTCGCCGCCGCCAAGGCGGACCCGGACCATTGGCGGGAAAAGACCTGCGCAGAACGCCACGAGATTTTATCCCGGGCGGCCATGGAACTTCGCCATGCCAGGGGGCGGCTCATCGGGGCGGCTGCGGCCAACACCGGCAAGGTCTTTACCGAGGCCGACGTGGAGGTTTCCGAGGCGGTCGATTTTACCGAGTATTACCCGTATTCGGTAAAGCGGTTCGACGAAATGACGCACATTCAATGCAAGGGCAAAGGCGTCGCTCTGGTGCTCACCCCCTGGAATTTTCCCATCGCCATTCCTACCGGCGGCATGGTTTCTTCCTTGGCGGCGGGCAACACGGTGATTTTCAAGCCTGCCTCGGCAGCGGTCATGGTGGGCTGGGAGCTGTGCCGATGTTTGTGGAAGGCCGGCGTGTCCAGAAATACGCTTCAATTCGTGCCCTGCTCCGGCGAGGAGGTCGGCTCGAAGCTGACGATGCACCCGGACGTCGACTACATCGTGCTGACGGGAGGCACGGAAACAGGCATGCGCATTTTACAAGACCGGCCCGGCGTCATGCTGGCGGCCGAAACCGGCGGGAAAAACGCAACGATCGTCACCGCCATGGCCGACAAAGACCAGGCCGTCAAAAACGTGATCCAGTCGGCCTTCGGAAACTGCGGGCAAAAATGCTCCGCCACCTCTTTGCTGATCCTTGAAAAGGAAGTATACGAGGACGACCATTTCAGGAATCAGCTGGTCGACGCCGCCGACAGTTTCAAAACAGGCCCCGCGTGGCAGTTCCGGAACAAAATGGGCCCGCTGGTCAACAAACCTGTCAAGGATCTGCAACGGGCCCTGACCACGCTGGAGCCCGGTGAAACCTGGGCGCTGAAGCCGGAGAATTTGGATGACAATCCGTACATGTGGACCCCCGGAATCAAGTACGACGTCAAACCGGGAAGCTACACCCACATGACCGAATTTTTCGGGCCGCTGTTGGCCGTGATGAATGCCGAGGATTTGGACCATGCCATCGAGATGGTCAACCAAACCGGATACGGCCTGACTTCGGGATTGGAAAGCCTGGACAGGCGCGAACAGGAAAAATGGAAAAACAAAGTCAAGGCCGGCAACCTCTACATCAACCGGGGCACCACCGGCGCGGTGGTTTTGCGCCAGCCCTTCGGCGGCATGGGAAAATCCGCCCTGGGGGCCGGAATCAAGGTGGGCGGTCCCAACTACGTTTCTCAATTCATGGATTTTACGGAGACCGCCGATCCCCCGATCGGGGCGATACAGCAGGAAACCGCTCTTTTGTGGCTGGCCCGGGAATGGAAGGTCGAGCTGCTTTGGGGAAAGCACAAGGAGTACAAAACCGAACTTGAAAAAACGGTGCAGGCCATCAAAAGCTATATTTACAACTTCGAACAGGAGTTTTCTCAGGAAAAGGACTATTTCCATCTCCGCGGCCAGGACAATGTCCTGCGGTATCTGCCGGTCGGGAAGGTACTGGTTCGCCTCCATAAAGACGACAGCCTGTTCGATGTGTTGGGCCGAATCGCCGCGGTGAAAGTGGCCGGCTGCGGCCTTCTGGTCAGCATTCCAACAGAGTTGAACAACGGCGTAACCGGATTTTTGCTTGGCCGGGAAGGAAAACGGATCGTCGGCGATGCTGCCGTGCTGCGGCAGACCGATTCCGAATTGATCCAATATATGCCGAAGGTCCAACGGATCCGCTACGCAGCTGCCGATCGCGCTTCCGCCGCCGTTTTGGAGGCAGCGGCCAGGACCGGGTTTTATATTTCGAGAACAAAGGTGTTCAAAGAAGGGCGTATCGAACTGTTACAATATTTTCAGGAACAAAGCATATGCGATACGTACCACAGGTACGGCAATTTGGGCGAGCGGGGGCTGCTCAACGGATAGCGTGTCCATTTTCCGACCAAAAAAGCAGGCACTGGCTGGGCAATCCGCCGGTGCCTGTTTTGGCGTGTCGATTCTGTTTGAAACAGGCGGTGGCCATGCCTTAGTACACGCGGGCGTAATTATGCCGTCGAGCACTTCGTTGGTTTTCGGGGCATGACTATCGAAGCAGCAGTTTGATCAACCGCATCTTCCACTGGCAAAAGGGAGGATAGCGAAGCGGCGCGTCCGGAAACGCCGTGCGCTTCAGAATGCTTTTAAAATGGGAAAAGGCGTCGAATCCGGCTTTGCCGTGGTAGCTGCCCATTCCGCTTTGCCCGATGCCGCCGAAGGGCAGGTGCGGATTTGCCAGGTGCAGCAAAACATCGTTGACGCAGCCGCCCCCGAAGGCGGCTTCTTCGATGACTCTTTGCCTGTCGCCGGCATTTCTTCCAAAGTAATACAAGGCCAGGGGCTTGGGCCGCTTGTTCACCGCTTCCACCGCCTCGTCCAGGGTCGAAAAAGACAGCACCGGCAACAGGGGGCCGAAGATCTCTTCTTCCATGATCGGATCGTCCCATCTTACCCGGTCGATCAGCGTGGGGGCGATATAGCGTTCTTCGGCGTCGCTGACGCCGCCCATCCGGATTCGTCCGGATCGAAGCAGTCCGGTGAGACGCTTGAAGTGATCCTCGTTGATGATTCGAGGATAATCCGGACTTTGGCGCGGGTTTTCCCCGAAAAACGCTTTTATGGAAGCCATGGCCGCCTTGATCAGCGGCTCTTTTATTGATTCGTGCACGAGCAGATAGTCCGGCGCCACGCAGGTCTGGCCGGCATTGAGAAATTTGCCCCAGGCGATGCGCCTGGCCGCCGTCGTCAAATCGGCATCGGCGGCGACGATGCAGGGGCTTTTGCCGCCGAGCTCCAGGGTGACGGGCGTCAATTGCCTGGCGGCGGCGGTCATGACGATTTTTCCCACCCGGGTGCTGCCGGTGAAAAAGATCTTGTCGAAGCGTTCGTCCAGCAGTGCCTTGCTGACCTCGGCATCGCCTTCGACCACCGCCACATGGGCCGGATCAAACGCACGGCCGACGATGCCGGCCAGCGCCGAGGCGGTGTGCGAAGAGAATTCCGATGGTTTGACAACCACGCAATTTCCCGCGGCAACGGCGGCCACCAGGGGGGCAACGGCAAGCTGAAAGGGATAGTTCCAGGGGGCGATGACTAAAGAGACGCCGAAGGGTTCCGGGTAGATGAGGCTAGCCGCAGGCCAATGAAGCAGGGGCGTGGACACTCGTTTGGGCGCGGCCCACCGCCGGAGGCGGCGCCGGGCGAAGCGGATCTCGTCGAGCACCAAACCGATCTCTGTCAGGTAGCCCTCGTAGGCGGATTTGTTCAGGTCCGCTGCAAGGGCCTTCAGGATTTCCGCCTCGTCCCCGACAATCGCCTTCCGGAGAAGATCCAGCGCCCGGCGGCGGAAGGAAAGGGGGCGGGTTGCCCCTGTCTCAAAGAACGCCCGCTGCTTTTCGACAATATTGGAAACGGCTTCGATGGGCTGCTTCTCCTTGGCCTGCAAAAACTCATAGGATCAAACGGATCGTCTCGCGGTCAGCGGCAGAACTCTTATCCGATACCGGAATACGCTTTCTGCCGTCAAGCGTCTTCTTTGCCGATTCTTCTCTTGATCGCGGCCTTGAAATTTTCGACCAGCTCGTAGTTGGCCGGCGTGATGAGCAGCGTCAGCAAGGTGGCACTGGAAAGCCCGGCCACGAAGGCGGTGGCCATGGGGGCCCAGGAGATCGACCGGCTGGGAATGCCTATGGCCATGGGTAAAAGACCGAGCATGGTGGTGATCGTGGTGATCACCACCGGCCGCATCCGGGCTCCGCAGGCTTCGATGACCGCTTCGCGCATCGGTTTTCCCATCCGCATCCGCACGTTCATGAAATCGATCAGCAGCAAAGAATCGTTGACCACCAGGCCGGTCAGCCCGACAATGGCCATGAAGCTTCCCACCGTGAACGTGGTTCGGGTGACGAACAGGCCGATGACCACCCCGATCAGGGCAAAGGGTACCGCGGTGATGATGAGCAGCGGCTGGAGGTAGTCTTTGAACTGGCTGGCCAGGACCAGGTAGATGAGCATCAGGGCGATAAAAAAGGCAAAAGTCAGAGAGGTGTACGATTTGCTTGTCGATTCGAATTCTCCGCCGTAAGAAAGCGATACCCCTTCGAAGCGGTTCTGGTTCTTTGCAAAATAGCGGGAAACCAGCACCTGGACCCGGGCCGGGGAGAGCTTGGATCCTTCCTCGATGTCTGCGGTGATCGTGATGGTCGGCTTGCCCTTGTAGCGGTGGCGGACATTGAGCTCTTCGAGATAGGCCACCTCCACCAGGTCCCCGACCCGCACCGGGGCGGTGCTGTCTTCGACCACGGGCACCTGAACGATGTCGGCCGGGGCCGCAAGCCCCGCAGACGCGAAATTGCCCGGATCGCCGGCGCGGGCGATGCGCACCAGCAAGTCGACTTCTTCGTCCTCAGCACGGAACTTTCCCGCATACCGTCCGCTCAAGGCCCCGGCCACCAGGGCGGTGACCTCGCCCGGACGCAGGCCGTATTCGAACACCTTCTCGGATTTCGGCACGAAGACAGCGGTCCGGTGGGTCTCGGGCCGATCGTCTCCCAGGGCGATCAGGGCGTTGAGCTCGGCCATTTCGCGCATCGCAGCCAGAAGCCGGTCGCTTGCGGCGACCGCCCCTTCCAGGGTTTGTGTCGTTACGCGGATATTGACCGCCTTTCCGGTGGGCGGCCCGTCGCTTTCTTCAAACACCCGGACCTGCGGGGCGAATGCGTTGCGGCCGTATTGCTCGGCCACGTAGGCCGACACGGCGCTGCGGATATAAGCCAGGTGCCGCATCGGGTCGTTTCCGGGGTTTTGGGGAAAATCCCGGGTGCCCTTTTCCGGCAGAGTGACCACGATCTGGCCGTAGTTTCCGCCGTTGTGCCGGGTGTAGTCTTCGTCCTCGTAGAATCCTGCGCTGCCGGAAGCCGAATGGGCCTGGCCGCTGCCCTGGGCCATGATGAACCGGGAAAGGTCCCGGACCACCGCATCGGTCTTTTCAATGGCGGTGCCCGCAGGCATGGCCACCGTCACATGGTACCGGAAATAGTTGCCGGGAAAGAATTTGACCTTGATCAGGGGGGCGATGCCGGTGATCGACAGCACCAGGATCGCCAGGGCTGCGGTCAGCAGGATGCTCATGACCGAAAAGGTGAAGAGCTTGTGGTCCAGGATATTGACCACCAGGCCCCGGTAGACCCGCCACAGGGGGGAAAAAAGGCCGGAGCGCAGGTGCACGAAGGGATCGATGTTCTCGTCGACCACTTCGCCGCCGCTGTCGGTTCTCTTCGGGCTCCAGTCCAGAATGTGAATCGGGAGGATGAACAGGGCCTCGATCAGGGAGGCGGCCAGTGCGTAGGCGACGGTCTTGGGGATGTAGGAGAAAAACTCGCCGGTGCTGCCGGTCATGATCAACATGGGCACAAAGGCCAGAATGGTGGTCAGCGCCGAGCTGATCACCGGAATCATGACTTCGGCGGTTCCGTCGACCACGGCCTGTTGTCTTTTTTTCCCCATCTGCCGATGCCGGAAGATATTTTCCATGATGATCACCGCGTCGTCGACCATGATCCCGGTGACCAGCACAAAGGCGAACAGGCTGATCGTGTTGAGTGAAACCCCGGTGAGTTTCATGATCAAAATGGCGCAAAGAAAGGAAAAGGGGATCCCGACGGAGGTGATCAGGGCATTTCCCAACCCAAGGCCGAGCCACAATACCGCGAGAATCAGAAGCATGCCGAGGGCCAGGTTCCCGCCCAGGGTGCTCAACGCGTCGTTGATCTCGATGGTCGAGTCGTTGGTGAACACGACCCGGATGCCGCCTTCGGCGTGCTCGGCGCCGAATTGCCGGGCGGCCGCCTTCACCGCTTCGGATATGTTGACGGCGTTTGCCGAGACCTCCTTGGTTACCCGGAGCCGGACCGTGTTGTCGCCGTTGACCGAAGGGATCAGGATCGGGTCCCGGTGGCTCATCCGGGCGGTGGCGACCAGGTCGGCCACCCGGACGAAATTGCCGTCTCCGTCTTTTCGGACCACCACGTCGAGCACCTGGCGCTGGCGTTGCATGCGGGCGCCGGCATCGAGCATGAACTCGGCATCGTTTTGTCGGAATCGGCCGGTGGGGATTTTGGTGTTGGCCGAGGCGATAGCGCTTGCCGCCTGGTCGAAGGTGATGCCGAAGCTGCGGAGACGTGCCGGGTCCAGGGAGACGTGAAACTCTTGTTCGAAATCGCCTTCGATTTCGGCGTCGCGGACCCGGGGAATCGTGATCAGGCGGGTGCGCAGCTGTTCCGCATAAAGCTCCAGGCTGCGCTGGGGGATGTCTCCGGTGATGTTGACCACCACCACCGGCAGCCATACGTCGGTGTCGACGTAGGTGAAAACCGGCTCGTCGACCTCGGCCGGCAGTTCGGCCCGGACATTGAGCACCCGGAAGCGAAGATCGTCGTAGAGGGCCTCATAATCGGAGTCGTCGATGAACTTCACATGGACGTTGGAAAAGTTCCGGTAAGACTCGGACTGGATGTATTCCACGTTCTCCAGGCCGTCTAAGGCGTCTTCGATTTCGGTGGTCACCAGCGTTTCCACGTCCTCGGCAGAGGCCCCGAAATAAACGGTCCGGATGAAGACCTGCCCCATGTCCACGGTGGGCATGTTTTCAAGCGGCGTGGTAAACGCGGCAAAGGTGCCGGCCACCACCAGGATCACGAAGACCACGTTGATGAAGACCTTCTGGCGGATCGTGTAGCCAATGACGGGGCGCATGGTGAAAAAGAGTTCCCGGGTTCGGAGGTTTATCTCTTAGGTCTCCACGTGTAAAAAAATGCCTAAAATGAGCTGAAATGCCTACAATGCCTAAAATGGTGGTGTCGCTGCGCTCCGGCATTCAAATGAAGGTGGTGAACTCATGCAAAACTGGCATTGCCGAAACGTGAGCCAGGGAAACACTTTCTAAAATGGATTAGTTTCCATTATTTTAGGCATTTTAGCTCATTTTAGGCATTTTAGGCATTCACCTTTCTACGGCTTTCCCGCAGGCAAAAGCTCTAGCCCCGGCCGCAGCCGGGGATGCTCAGCAATCCGCAGCCGGCTGTTCGTTTCTCCGAGCACGATGATCTGGATTTCTTCTCCGGTATCCTTCAATCGGACACGGGGGTTTTCGAACCGGTGCACGACGGCTGCTTTGGGCACGGAGAGGCCCGGGGCCGGGACTTCGACCGAAAGGGTCATGACCAGCCCGCCCCGATGCTCTCCATCCCACCGGTCTATGGAAAGCTCCACGGCCAGCTTGCGGGTGGTCTCGTCGAACTCGGGGTTGATCCAGCCGATGGCCGCTTTTGCCGGGCGACTGTCGAGCCTGACGGCAAAAGGCGCCCGAAGGGCTCGAAGCGCTTCAAGCTCGGCCGGGGTGACGGAAAGCGGCACGACCAGCCGGCGATAATCGCCCACCAGCGCCAGGCGGGTCGACGGGGCGACGATTTCTCCTGGATCCACACGGCGCTCGGTGACGATCCACCCTTCCGGGGCGTAGATATCATGGCGGCGGCGCCGCTCCATCAGCTCATTGAGCCGGATTTGCTCCGCGGCTTTTTCCGCCAGCAGGGCGCGGCGTTCAACGACTGCCTGGTCGAGCTCCTGGCGGAGCTGATCCCGGCGCTGTTCCGTTGTGCTGCTTTTTCGAAACAGGGCGTCGATCCGATCAAACTCTTTGCCCAGAAAAGCGATCCGCGATTCGGTTCCGGCCAGGACCGCATCGAGCCGCTCGATGCCCCGGCGGGCCAGGCCGATTGAAAAATCGACGAAGGTCGGATCGATCCGCACAAAAGGCGCCTGGCCCACGACATCGCCCACATCGTAGGAGACATCCAGCACCTTGCCGGTCACTTCGGCGGAAAGGGTCACGTCGGTCATGCTGCGGGTGTATCCGCTCAACGCGACTTGCTGGTAGGCTTCTCCTACGAAAAGCGGGGCAGCGGCGACCCAGGCCGGAAAAGCCGCAAGAAAAATCAGGGACCAAAATCCGCGTTTCATCGATTCATCTCCGGGCGGCGCTTCGACACAAAAAAACCGCGGCCCCAGCGTGCAAACCGCGGGCGGTGGGTTCTCCGGGACAAAAAATAGCGCAGACGGTCCAACGATCAACCCCCGGCTTTGCTGGTTACGTCGTTTACACGACCACGATATCCGTCGGCACCCGGGAGATTTTTCGGCATCCGTTTTCGGTGACGGCGACCACGCTTTCGATGCCGGCGCCGAACTCACCCGCAAAGCACATTTTCGGCTCCAGGGCGATGGTCATGCCAGGCAGCAGGACGTCGGTCCGGTTGCGGGCGATCATGGGCGGCTCCACGAGCTCGGCGCCGACGCCATGGCCGATGAACCCGGACTTGTAACCGGGCAGTCCGAGAAAGGCCTCCTCATAGCCGAGGCGCTTGGCGTGGGACACGGCCTGATCGAACAGGTCCCCGGCAACCACACCGGGCCGCACGGCCTCGATGAGGCTATCGTGGATTTCAATGGCGGCCCGGCACGCGTTGCGCGCCTTTTCTGGCATCTTGCCGATGGCGAACATGCGGGTTTCGTCCATGTGGTAACCGTTCAAGACGGTGCCAAAATCGACCATGATGGGCTCTCCGGCTGCCAGCCGGCGGTGTCCGGCGCCGCTGGGAAAGGCCGGAGAAGTCCCTTCCCCGGAAACCGGAGAATCGACGGCCCCGCCCATGCCGCCGCTTTTTCCGGCGACCACGTGCCAGGGGTAGGCGGCGCCTGCCGCGCTGCGGCTCATGAGCATCCCGCCGTGCCCTCGGCCTCGAGCATAGGC
>CBFCZJ010000027.1:0-19381 GCA_965602445.1 uncultured Desulfobacterales bacterium
AGGTCGTTTTGAAAAACGCGCAGCATGGATTTTTTCCTCCCAAAATAGAATATAGGTCTTGCCGCCGAATTTGACAAACCGGCTGAGGTCGGGAAATATAATGGATCTTGCAGAACAAACCCTCTCCGGCGGATGCGGCCTTGTAGGGGCGGGCTTGTTGCCCGCCCGTAAGGGATTGTATCCGGAAAACCGCTTCGTTTAGGTCATAACAACGATAGACAGACACAAGGGAGTTAGTTCGATGAAACAGTTCGATCTTCATCTGATCCCCGGTGACGGGATCGGCGCCGAGGTGGTGGCTGCCGGCAGGCGGGTGCTTCACAGCCTGGAACTGCTGCACGGCGGCATCTCGTTTCGTTTCCGGGTGCACGACTGGGGGTGTGAGCGCTACCTGAAAAAGGGTAAGATGATGCCGGCGGAGGGGCTCGGCATCCTGGCCGACGGCGACGCCATTTTGCTGGGGGCGGTGGGGTTTCCCGGGGTGCCGGACCACGTATCGCTGCGGGGACTGCTGCTTCCGATCCGGCAGGAGTTCGATCAGTACGTGAATCTCAGGCCCGTGAAGACGCTTCCCGGCCTGAGCTCGCCGCTGAAAAGCGCCTCGGCGGGGGGAATCGACTTTGTCGTCATCCGGGAAAACACCGAAGGCGAGTACTGCGGCCGGGGAAGGTTCGAAAAAGAGGGGACCGAGGAAGAAGCCGCGGTCCAGGAGGCCCGTTTTTCCCGCAAGGGCACAGAGCGGATTATTCGCTACGCGTTTGCCCGTGCCGCAGATCGGAAGAGGCCTCGGTTGATCAGCGCCACCAAATCCAACGCCTTGAACTACTCCATGGTGTTTTGGGACCGAATTTTTGAAGAAGTCAAGGAGCGGTTTCCGTCAGTCCAGACCCGCAGCATCCACGTCGACGCCTTGGCCGCGCTCTTTGTCCTGCAGCCGCAAAGCCTGGAAGTGGTGGTGGCCAGCAACCTGTTCGGGGACATTCTTACCGATTTGGGCGCAGCCCTGCTCGGCGGCATCGGTGTGTCGCCTTCTGCAAACCTCAACCCCGAGGGGCGGTTTCCCAGCATGTTCGAACCGGTTCACGGCTCGGCCCCGGACATTGCCGGAAAGGGGATTGCAGATCCGATCGGGACCTTCTGGTCCATTGTACTGATGCTCGAACACCTGAACCTGGGGGCTGAGGGCGCGCGATTGATGGCCGCGATAGAATCGGTGCTCGGACGGGGGGATACGCTGACTCCCGATTTGGGGGGAACGGCAACGACCGACCAGGTGACAGACCGGGTAGTTGCGGCCCTCGGCGAAGGATAGCCTCTTGTGAAACTTCGTCCAATGCCGGGGTTTTTGTAGGGCACGCCCGGCGCCTGTCCGGGCGTAGCCGGAGGCGAAGCCGGATGGCGTGCCTTCTTTGGCCGAAGTCGGGGATTCCGTAGGGCGGGTTACGGTGCCCGGCCTTGCGCAAGCAGAGGCTCGGTGCAGAAAAATACCAAATCCCAAGCACCAAATGTCAAACAAATACCAAATTCCAAGCACCAAATTCCAAATCTTGAATCTTGAATTTGGAATTTTGAATCCCGCCGGTCAGTGGCGGGGCTCGTTTGAAACCTTCCCATCCGCTTTGGCTTCAGCCGCGGGCATCGCATCTCAGGTCGATTTTAAGCAGGACTGGAGGGGCGGGTTCCGGAAAACGGCTTGCTGTGGTATGAAAGAGTACTGAAAACCGGGGAAAACCGCAGCAGGTGTCTTGCTGCCCGTGATGCGAATCCTTTGGAAACGGCAAGGAGCACTCAATTGGAACCGGCAAAACGGAAAATCCTGGTCGTTGACAATCACCCCCTGATTTTAAAATACATTTCCGATCTGTTGGAAAAAAATGGATACCGGGTCGAAACCGCAGAAGACGGGCTGCTGGCGCTCGATCTGCTGAAGGTGTTCTTGCCGGATTGCATCCTGGTCGATTTGATCATGCCCAACATCGACGGGGCAACCCTTTGTAAAATCATCCGCAATGACCCCCGGTTCCAGAAAACGCCGCTTTTCATTCTTTCCGCCACCGCCGTGGAAGATACCTGCCACCTGGAAGCGCTGGGGGCGGATTTGTGCATTGCAAAGGGCCCCTTGCCGGAAATGGGAAACCACATCCTCCAGGCGATATCCGGTGTCGGAACAAGAAAAAGCGCGGGAAGCGAAAAAACCGTCATCGGCCTGGAAAACCTCCATCCCCGGCAAATCACCAAGGAGCTTTTGGTGGCCAACAAGCACCTGGAAGCCATCCTGGAGCATATTTCAGACGGAATTCTTGAAATCAGCCGCGACGGCAGGATCATTTTTGCCAATTCCGCGGCAGCCGAATGCTTTGCCTCTTCGAAAGTGGATTTGCTTGGAAGCGATTTTCTGTCCTGGTTCCATGAGGAAAACCGCGCCGTTGCAGCCCGGTTTTTGGAAAAGACAGAGGGTGAAATCCTGCGGGACGTCCTGCGGCAAGGAGATCGATACCTGTCGATCAAGGTGGTTCCCATGGGGACGGACGGGGGGGTGAGCGTCATTTTGCTAAACGATGTGACCGATTATGAGCAGACCCGGCAAGCCCTCGAAGAATCCAACAACGAACTGAAGATGCTGGCCCGATCCGACCCCCTGACCAAGATCGCCAACCGGCGATGGTTCGATGAGCGGCTCAGGGAAGAATGGCGCCGCATGCAAAGAGAGAGAAGCGAGATTTCCCTGCTTCTTTGCGACGTAGACAATTTAAAGGAGTTCAACGATCGTCACGGGCACATGGTGGGAGACGAGTGTCTGAAGGCCGTCGCACGATCCATCGCGGCCCAGACAAAACGGCCGGCGGACTTTGCGGCACGCTACGGAGGAGACGAGTTTGCCATCATCCTGCCGAACACCTCCAACAAGGGGGCAGAATACATTGCCGGACAATTGCGCAGGAAGCTTCTCGACCTGAGGCTGTCCGGAGGTACCCAGGCGCTTTGCGCCTCGGTTTCCATGAGCATCGGAATCTGCAGTGCCAGTCCCTCCTCCGGGAAGAATACCGCAGAAACCCTTCTTTCCGTCGCCGACGATGCCATGTACGAAGCCAAGAGGCAGGGAAAAGATCAGGTCGTCAGCAGAATACTGGATGACGAAAGAGATGATTAATTCAACTTTCGGGATTCATGATGCCGCGCAGGGGCGGATACGGACAGGGGAAAAAAGATGGAAAAGAAGATCGGCCTTGCTTTGGGCGGGGGGGGTGCCCGCGGTGCGGTGCATGTGCGGGTCCTCGAGGTGCTCGATGAAATGGGCCTGCAGCCGTGCATCATCTCCGGCACCAGCATCGGCGCGATCATAGGCACCCTTTACGGTGCAGGGCTTTCAGGAGAAGAGATCCGAGAGCGCATCGAACAGATCACCATCTCGGAAAAAGATACCTGGCGGGAAATCTTCGACAAGCGCAAAGATCTTTTCAAGTGGGTTGACGCCCTGGTGCCCGGGATGGGCAGCGGCGGATTGATCCGGACCGACAAGTTCGTCCAGTACCTGTTCGAGGACCTCGATGTTGAAACCTTCGACGACCTGAGGGTCCCGCTGAAAATCGTGTCCTGCGATTTTTGGACCGAAGAGGCCGTGGTGTTCGAGTCGGGGCCGCTGTTCGAGCCCCTGAAGGCCAGCATGGCTGTTCCCGGCGTGTTCGCTCCGGTGTTTTACCAGGAGCGGGTGTTGATCGACGGCGGTGTGGTCAACCCGGTGCCCTACGACCTCATCCTGGGTGAGTGCGACATCAGCATCGCCGTGGATATCGGCGCCGAAAGGGTACGCGGGGAAAAGGAGATCCCAGGGGTGTTCGACGCGCTCCTGGGCTCCCTTCAGATCATGCAGCGGGCCATTTTGAGCGAAAAGCGGCGGCACGCCCGGCCGGACATCTACCTTCGCCCGGAGATTCATCAGGTTCGGCTGGTGCAGTTTGAAAAAATTCCCCAGGTCTACGAACAGGCGCTGCCCGCCCTTGAGCAGTTCAAAAAAGAGCTGAACCAGTTTCTTGAAAAAAGCGGAGAAGCCGAATGACGGCTTTTCTATCTGAACACCTGATCGCCGCGATAAGTCTTTTTGCCGTGGCGCTCTACATCACCGGTTTTGTCATGGCCCTGGATGCGGTCATGAAAAACCGGACCGCTCAGGGAGCCATTGCCTGGGCCATCTCCCTGGCCACTTTCCCCGTGCTGGCCCTGCCCTTGTATCTCATTTTCGGTAGAAGCAAATTTCATGGGTACGTGGCGGCCAGAAGGAGCGACAACCGCGACCTGAAGCCGGTCGCGGACGGACTGGCTGCCTTCGGCCCCACGTTCCAGGCGGCCATGGTATCCGGACGGGCCAGCTGGCGCGCCCTGGAGATGCTGGCGCTGATGCCGTTTACCCACTCCAATCATGCAGCGGTGCTGATTGACGGAAGACAGACCTTCGATGCCCTTTTTGCAGGAATCGACGCGGCAGAAGACTATATCCTGGTGCATTACTACATTCTTCGGGACGATCCGGTCGGCCGGGATTTTCAGGCCAGGCTCATGGCAAAGGCCCGGCAAGGCGTCCGGGTATACCTGATCTACGACGAGATCGGCAGCTTTTCCTTGCCGCGCGCCTATCTGGATGGGCTTCGGGACGCCGGGGTCGAAGTGCGTCCGTTTCACTCGACAAAGGGAAAGGCCAACCGCTTCCAGATCAATTTTCGCAACCATAGAAAGATCGTGGTCGTCGACGGGGCAACGGCGTTTGTGGGGGGCTTGAATGTGGGAGAAGAGTATCTGACGGGGACCCCCAAGCTTGGCCTCTGGCGTGACACGCACCTTCGTTTGACCGGTCCCTGCGTCCAGTGTGCTCAGCTTGCCTTTTTAGAAGACTGGTACTGGGCGGCGCACACCATTCCGACTCTCAACTGGGAGCCGAGGCCGGCGGCCGAAGGCGATCAGAACATCCTGATTCTGCCCACCGGTCCGGCAGACGAGCTCGAGTCGTGCGGGCTGTTTTTCTTGGAGGCCATCAACGGGGCCCGCAAACGGCTGTGGATCGCAAGTCCGTATTTCGTGCCGGACCGCCAGATCGTCAGCGCCCTTCAGCTGGCCGCGCTTCGCGGCGCTGACGTTCGTCTGATGCTGCCCGAAAAAGCCGACCATCTTCTGATCTACCTGTCTTCTTTCTCCTATCTGGAGGAGGCCGAAAAGGCCGGCGTGAAGGTGTATCGGTACCAGCCGGGATTTCTCCACCACAAGGTGCTCCTGGTCGACGACGATCTGGCCGCAGTGGGCACGGCGAATCTGGACAACCGGTCGTTTCGGCTGAACTTTGAAATTACCGTCGTGGTCAGCGACCGCGAATTTTCGAGCCGCATCGATGCCATGCTGAGAGACGATTTGGCCCGATGCCGACAGATCCATCCAAACGACCTGGCCGAACGGCGCCTCTGGTTTCGCGTGGTCGTCCAGGTGGCAAGGCTGCTGGCGCCGATCCAATAAGTAAAATCGCTGAGGCGATTTTACTGGTGTTTCGCATGCCGCGAAACATGATGAGAAAAAGAAAGATCTTATCATCCAGGATGAATTCGGCCGAGGAGGGCTAGTGAAAGCGATTATCGTAAAAGAGCCGGGCGGAGCAGAGCAACTGGCCCTGGCGGAGGTGCCGGACCCGGAAATCGGAGACAACGACGTTCTGCTGAAGGTTCGTGCCGTCGGGGTGAACCGGGCCGACATTCTTCAGCGAAAGGGGATGTATCCGCCGCCGAAGGGGGTCAGCGATTTGCTCGGCCTGGAGGTGGCCGGCGTGGTGGACCGGCTCGGCTCCAAATGCCGCCGCTGGAAGACCGGCGACCGGGTATTTGCGGTGATCCCGGGCGGGGGCTACGCCCAGAAGGCTGTTTTTCACGAGAGCCTGGGCATGCCGATTCCCGAGACGCTCGACTTTGCCCAGGCGGCGGCCATCGGGGAAGTCTTTTTGACCGCATGCCAGGCATTGTTCTGGCTGGGGGAGGTAAAAGAAACGGAAAACGTGCTGATCCACGCCGGGGCCAGCGGCGTGGGCACCGCATCGATCCAACTGGCACGGCAACATGGGTGCCGGGTGCTCGTGACCGCCGGCACCGAAGAGAAGGTGGCGGCCTGCCGGGAACTGGGCGCCGATGTCGGCATCGTCTACCGCAGGGAGGACTTCAAAGATCGGGTTCTTAAGGAGACCGACGGCCGCGGGGCGGACATGATCCTCGATTTTATCGGCGCCTCGTATTTGGAAAAGAACCTGCAAAGTCTTGCCGTGGACGGAAGGCTCGTGATTCTAGCCCTGCTGGGCGGAAGCCGCGCAAAGGACGTGAACCTCGGGCTGGTGCTGCTAAAGCGGCTGCGGATCATCGGCTCGACCCTGCGCAGCCGCTCCCTCGGCTACCGGGCCCGGCTGGCCGGAGAATTCGTCCAACGCTGGCTGCCGAAATTTTGCACGGGCGATCTAAAGCCGATCATTGATCGGATTTTATCCTGGGGCGAGGCTGCAGCGGCCCACCGGCGCCTGGAGGAAAACCGGAACATCGGAAAAGTCGTCCTGATGGTAGAATGAAAATATGAATCAAAAAGAAGACACCCGGATCGATGTTCTCTGCGTAGGCCATGCCGCCTATGACCTGACCTTTGCCGTAGACCGGCATCTGGGACCGGACGAAAAATCGACGGCGACGGCAATGGCCGCCTGCGGGGGCGGCCCGGCCGCCAACGCCGCCGTGGCCGCGGTCCGGTTCGGCTGCCGGGCCGCTTTTGCCGGATACCTGGGAGACGACGATTACGGCAGAAAGCATCTGGAAGAACTGGTCGGCGCGGGGGTTGAGACCCGCTGGATTGTTCGGGGCCGGGCCCCGACGCCGGTCTCGGCCGCCATCGTCAAGCCGGACGGCAGCCGCGCCCTGGTCAACTACCGGGGCCAGACGCCGCCGCTTCCGGCCGGCGCCCTCGACCTGGCCGGCTGCCGGCCGGCAGTGGTTCTTTTCGACGGCCACGAGCCCGAGCTGTCTTCGGCGCTGGTCGGCGATTTTCGATCAAAGGGGGTGTTCACCCTGCTCGACGCAGGTTCACTGCATCCCGGAACCGATGCCTTGGCCGATAAGGTCGACTATCTGACGGCCAGTGAGACCTTTGCCCGGCAGTACACCGGAGAAAGCGACCCTCGTTGCGCTCTCGATCGGCTGGCAGCGGACGCCCCGGTGGCCGTGATCACCCTCGGCGGCCGCGGCCTGATCTGGAAAAGCGGAGAGCATGGCGGGCAGGTGCCCGCCTTTTCCGTTTCCGCGGTGGACACCACCGGCGCAGGTGATGTGTTTCACGGGGTTCTGGCTGCCTGCATCGCCGCCGGAAAAGAGTGGGATTGGTGCCTGCGCTGCGCTTCTGCCGCCGCTGCCCTGAGCACCACCGGACTCGGTGCTCGGTCGGCCATCCCCTCCCGCCAGCAGGTTGTCGGTCTTCTCGGCGCCGGCGGTTGACCGCTAGGCTTGCAACCCCTGACCCCGGAGTTACTTTTTTTCGCCTCCGGTCGAATGCAGTCTAACAATCCTGGTCCTCAGGACCAGGTCAGAGGCAATTGGCTTTGCCTTTCAGCCCGAAGTGTAAAAATTCGAAGCACGAAATCCGAATTTCGATATTCGAATTTCGGATTTAAGACAACCATATGGATTCATGCTCTCCGAGCTTAACTCAAAGCCGGGTCCTCCGGGCACGGATCTTTACGTTTCACATGGGGAAAGGGTGATCTTCCCCCGAAAAAGTGGACACTGGGGTAAGCCGCAAGAAGGATATTTTCATGGAACGATCCCAATCTGCCATTTCAGCCGTCATCTTCGACCTGGACGGCACCCTTCTCGACACGCTCGACGACATTGCCAACGCATTCAACGCGGTGCTGGAAAAACGGGGGCTTCCGGTCCATCCGACAGACGCATACCGCCACTTCGTCGGGGACGGCCCCCGGGTGCTCACCGAGCGGGCCCTTCCAGAGGACCGGCGCGATCCGGAAACCATCGAGGCCTGCCTTGCAGACTATCTGGATCACTATCGGAACAACCCCCAGGTCGATGCCCGCCCCTATCCGGGCATCCCCGAGCTGCTCGACGAATTGAGCCGGCGAAACATTCCCATGGCGGTCGTCTCCAACAAGGTGCACGAAGCGGCGGTGGGCAGCGTTTCTGCGCTGCTTTCCGGCTGGCGCTTTTCACCGGTGTTCGGGTTTCGCGAAGGGGTTCCCCGAAAGCCGGATCCGTTCATGGCCCTGGCTGCCGCCGAAAAACTGGATCTTTCCCCGGAACGGATCGCCTTTGTCGGCGACACGGCCATCGACATGCAGACGGCAAGGGCGGCTTCCATGATTCCCGTAGGGGTCCTGTGGGGGTTTCGAACCGAAGAGGAGCTTCGGCGCAGCGGGGCAAGGGTGCTCCTATCGCACCCGCCCCGGCTGCTGGACGTGATCGCCCCCTGACTCGGTCACGGCGGCAGGAGAAATAACATTGCCATGGACACTCAGGTCGTTCTCTACACGCTGAGCACCTGCCCGGTATGCCGCTCGGTCAGGCGGCTGCTCGAAGCCGGCGGCATTGACCACCGGGTGGTGGAAATCGATCTTCTAAGCGGCGACGACCGTCGCGCCGAGATGGAAAAGCTGCGAGGGCTTTCCCCGACCGTGGCGTTTCCGTTTCTGGTCGCAGGAGACACGGTGGTGGTCGGAAATCATCCCGAACAGATACGGGAGCTGTTCGGCCTGCCGGCGCCTTCCAAGACGGGGGTTCTTGCCCGTCTTTTTTCCCGGAATCGAAGAAAATGACCACGCTTCTGCAGATCGGCATCAGCCTGGCCTGGGGGCAGATTGCCACCGAGCTGTTCTTTCGGGCCTGGATCGCCTTTCTGGGGATGATCGGCTGCCTGATCTTCGCTTTTGCCTCCGGCGCCTCGCGCGCGGCCCTGGCCGCCGTGTTCTGGAACCGGCTGAGCCAGTCGCTCTTTTTCGGGCTGCTTCTCTTTTTGGTCTTTTATCTGCTATACGGGCAATTGCGCCTGGGAAGGTCGCCAGCCGAGGTGCTGGTTTTCTGGATCTCGGCCAGCGTGCGGCTGATCTTCGTTCTTTACCGGATTTCTCCAGCCCTGGATCGGGTGCTGGACGAGGCTCGCAGGGCCCGGGATCGAAACCGGCTGCCGTGACAAGCGCCCTCTGACTGTCTGTTCTATCGCAAGGAACGCCCCTATGAGAAAAGTGTCGGCCAAAACCAAATTCCACATCGGAGCGGCCTGCATCATCCTGCTGTTTTGCAGCGTCGTCTCCATTCTGATTTACTACCAGCTCAGGTCTTCGATGACCCAGCGGATCCACCGGGAAACCGAGATCTTCGTCGCCACCGCAGACGCCACCCGGACCTATGTCAAGGATGTGCTCAGGCCGCGTGTCGGCGGCATCGTAACCGAGCAAAGCTTCATCCCCGAGGCCATGTCCACGACCTACGTGGGCCGGGAGATCATGACCCGGCTTCGGGACCGGTTCCCGGATTTTGCATACAAGCGGGCTGCCGGAAACGCGATGAATCCGGTCAATCAGGCCGACGAATTCGAGCAGGAAATGCTCGACTGGTTCAACTCCCACGCAGAGCGGAGGGAATGGCACGGCGTCATCCAGAAAGGGGGCAGGTCCTTTTACACCCGCCTTCGGGCCATCCTCGCAGAAAAGGAATGCCTCGCCTGCCACGGCAGGCCGGCCGATGCGCCTAAAGAGCTCAAGGAGATTTACGGCGTCTCAGAAGGATACGGCTACCGGGTGGGCGACGTGGTCGCCGCAGACACGATCTATATCCCGGTGGATGCCTCTTTCATCCAGATCAAGGAGACGGCCTGGATGGTCTTTATCCTGGCCATCTGTTCCCTCCTTTTTTTTGTGGGGCTTTTCCTGCTGCTGTTCGACCGGACCGTGGTGCACGAGCTCAAGGGGGTGCTATCGACCTTTCGGGGGATATCGACTGGACAAACGCCGACATTCGAGGACATCCCCCCGGCAGCGGCGGACGAGTTCGAGCAGATCAAGGGCGCTTTCGAGCAGGTGGCCGAAGACCTGAAGCGGACCCACATGGAACTGCGGGCTTCGGAGAGCAAGTACAGGCTTCTGTTTGAAAACTCCCAGGACGCCATCCTGATCATCGGCGACCGGAGCCGGCTTGCCGATATCAATCCGGCGGGGCTTTCGCTCTTCGGGCTTCAGGATATTGACGAGGCCCGGTCCATGGAAACCGTCTTTCAGATTTTTTGGGACACCCGGGATGCCGAGGCATTCTTTGACGCGGCCCTGTCCCGCGGTTTTGCCCGGGGGCGGGAGATTGGCATGGTCGACCGAAACGGCCGGAAGTTGACGGTCATCGTTTCAGCCACCGTTCGAAAGAGCGAAAAGAACCAACCGGAACAGATTGAAATGATGCTCCGGGATGTAACCGAGGCCAAACAACTGGAAAAGTACCTGGCACAGGCTGAAAAGCTGGCCTCCATAGGCCAGCTGGCCGCGGGCGTCGCCCACGAGATCAACAATCCCCTGGGGGTGATCAAGTGCTATGCGAACCTGATCCGCCGGCAGCTTTCGTCCGAATCGGCGGTGCTCAACGACGTGGAGGTGATCCAGAGGCACACCGACCACTGCAAATCCGTGGTCGAGGCGCTTCTAAGCTTCGCGCGGGTTTCCGAACCCCGGAAGATGCCCGTCGATCTCAACGCATGCATCGAAGAGTTGGTGGCGATGATCATGCCCCAGGCGGGGAAAGGAAACGTAAAAGTGGTCAAAGACCTCTGCCCCGATCTTCCGACGGTGGTCTCCGACCTTCAGCAGATGAAGCAGGTCTTCATGAACCTGATCATGAACGCCCTTCAGGCGATGCCCGACGGCGGCCGCCTGACCCTGACCAGTCGTGTGGACGACGACCAGCGCCATGTGGAGGTGAAAGTGGTCGACACTGGACCTGGGATCGGCGAAAAGAACATCGAACGGATCTTTGACCCGTTTTTTACCACCAAGGAAGAGGGCAAGGGGACCGGCCTGGGGCTTTCGGTCAGTTACGGCATCATCAGCCGTCATGGCGGAAGAATTTCGGTGGAAAGCCGTCCCGGTAAAGGCGCCGCGTTTTTCGTCCATCTGCCGATAGAAGATGTCAACCACATCGGGAAGGGACAGCCATGACCGACACCGTGCTGCTCGTCGACGACGAGGTTGACCTGCTGCGAGGCCTTGCGCGGCTGGTGCACATGGAGCTGGGATGCCGCGTGCTGACCGCCGAAAACGGATTGAAGGCGCTGGAGATATTCAAAAAGCAACCGGTGGATGCCGTCGTCGCCGACATCCAGATGCCGGAAATGGACGGCCTGAGCCTTTTGAAGGCCGCCAAGAAACTGGATCCGTCCGTCACCGTGATCATCATGACGGCCTACGGCACCATCGAAAGGGCCGTGGATGCGATCAAGGCCGGGGCCTATGATTTTATCCAGAAGCCCTTCGACGAGGACCGGCTTCTTCACCTGCTGAAAAAGGGGCTGGAGCGAAACCGTCTGGTCCGGGAAAATCTTCGACTGAAAGAAAGGATCTGTGAAAGCGAACCGTTCGAAAACATGGTGGGACAAAGCCGCCCCATTCGCGAGGCATTCGATACCATCCGGATGCTGGCCCAGAGCGACGTCACCGTGCTCATCCTGGGTGAAACCGGGTCGGGCAAGGACCTCGCGGCCCAGGCCCTGCACAGCCTGAGCCCGCGACGGGACAAGCGGATGGTCACCGTCAACTGTCCGGCCCTTCCGGAAAGCATCCTGGAAAGCGAACTTTTCGGCTACCGGAAAGGAGCGTTCACCGGGGCCGAAAATAACAAGGAGGGGCTTTTCGACAGCGCCCGGGGCGGAACGATCTTTCTGGACGAGATCGGCGACCTTTCCATGGCGGTGCAGACCAAGCTGCTTCGCGTCCTTCAGGACAAGAAGGTTCAGCCGCTGGGGGCCACCGACTTCCACGATGTGGACGTGCGGATCATCACGGCCACCAACCAGGACCTGGAAAGGAAAATGCGGGAAAACCAGTTTCGGGAGGACCTGTATTACCGGCTCAACGTGGCCACCTTGATCATGCCCCCTCTGCGGGAAATCCGGGAGGATATTCCATTGCTGGCCGATCATTTCCTGAAAAAGATTGCCTGCGAGCAGGGCGACGCGGCCAAGTGCCTGGCCCCCGAGGTGCTCGCGTTTCTGACGGCCAGAAAATGGCCGGGCAACGTTCGGGAACTGGAAAACACCCTGCGGGGCTGGTGTGCGGTGACACCGGGTGCCGTCATCGGTCCCGAGCGCCTTCCGGACGGGGCAGCCCCGCCGACGGGCGGCCGAAGATCCGACTCCGAATTTATGTCGCAATCCTACAAAGAGCTCAAGGAAGCGGCCATCGAGTCCTTCACGCTCGACTACCTGAAGCGGCTTTTGTCTTACAGCCGCGGAAACGTCACGCTGGCGGCCCAGATCAGCGGCATCAAGCGACAGTCCCTTCAAAAAATCATCCGGCGCTGCGGCATCTCCGTGGAAGCCTACCGATAAAATTGCTGCCGCGATTTAAAAAAAGGTAAATGCGCTTCGGAACCTTCGGGAGGCGGGTGCCGCCTTCCGGCGGCACTCTGCCCCTGACCGCAATTCCGATGCGCTTCTGGTATCGGCTGTACAGAGCTGCAAACGGCGGGCCTTAGTAAAGGCCCGTGCCTTCCTTGAACACTGCAGGTCCTTTCCCGGTCCCGCCAGGTGCCGCCTTCCGGCGGCACCTGGCGATTCCCCCCGCAACAACCAATAGTTTATTTTTAACAATAACAAATAGTTGATCTGGACATACCTTTTGGCAGCAATGTTGCATTGGGTTCTGCCGACTCCGGCCGCACGGCAGCCGAAAAGCGGTTTTTCTCATTTTTATCATTCATTTAAAGGAGAGGATTATGGCAGAAAACACTGCATCTTCGGGAGGCGACGCACAGGTCGTCACCGATCGGGCCACCACGAAACTTTCCGACCTGTGGAAAAAGGAGGACTACTGGGCGATCTGGCTCGGCTTTCTCATGCTGATCGCCGGGATGTTCATCTATTTCAACAATGCCCCGGCCGGCATGGAAGAAAAGATCCAAAAGGCCAACGCCGTGCTGGCGGCCGAGTCGGCCAGGGCGCCGTTCAAGACCGTGGCTTGGCACCAGGCGGTGGACGCCAAAAAGAAGCTGAAGGCCACAGGCTCTTCGATCGGAAAGAAGATCAAGACCTTCACCAGCAAGCCCAGCGGCTGGAGTTCCAATCCGATCAATGCCTTGTACCTGGGCGAGGAGGCCGCCGCCGCCAAGTCCGAAAAGGCCAAACCCAAAGCGGACGCGGCCAAGGCCGCCGAAGCCGCGGCCCTGACCGAAGCCAAGGCGGCCGAGGCGCTGGCCGCATCGGCGGGCTTTGCCGACCCGGCGCTCAATACCCAGGCGGTTGCCGCCATCGACGACTGGAGAGCGGCCCACAAAAAGGCCTCTTCGGCCGCCAAAAAGGCCAAGGTGAGCCCCTATAACCGCATTCCGACCCTCATCGGCCTTGCCATATTTCTGGCCGTCTTTTTCGGCATCGGCATGAAGGTCATGGGAAGATCCTTCGGTAGGTTCTTGGTAGGATTTCTCTTCGTCTTTTTCATCGCCGTGCTGGCCTATGCGGCCTCTTCCAATTCGACGATGAAAAGCTACGGCATCGGATATGCGGCTTGGGCGATTTTGTTCGGGCTGATCGTGAGCAACACCGTTGGAACGCCCAAGTGGGTGATGCCGGCTGTCCAGACCGAATACTACATCAAGACCGGTCTGGTGCTGCTGGGGGCCGAGATCCTGTTCGGCAAGATCCTGTCCATCGGCATTCCGGGCATCTTCGTGGCCTGGGTGGTAACGCCGATCGTTCTGGTCAGCACCTACCTCTTCGGCCAGAAGATCGTAAAAGTCCCCTCCAAAACGCTCAATATCACCATCTCCGCCGACATGTCGGTCTGCGGGG
This sequence comes from uncultured Desulfobacterales bacterium, assembly GCA_965602445.1. Lineage (GTDB taxonomy): Bacteria > Desulfobacterota > Desulfobacteria > Desulfobacterales > CAFBRK01 > JAIPEL01. Next base: position 14,059 of record CBFCZJ010000027.1, read on the forward strand.
TGTCGGCAGCCATCGCCACGGCCGCCGCCTGCCGGGCGAAAAAAGAGGAGTTGACCCTGGCCGTCGGCCTGTCGCTGGTTTTTACCTCGATCATGATGATCGTCATGCCCGCCTTCATCAAGGCGGTGGGCATGCCCGAGGTGCTGGGCGGCGCCTGGATGGGCGGAACCATCGACGCCACCGGCGCGGTGGCCGCTGCCGGCGCCTTTCTGGGCGAGCGCGCGCTTTACGTGGCCGCCACGGTCAAGATGATTCAGAACGTGCTCATCGGCGTGATCGCCTTTTGCGTGGCCGTCTACTGGTGCGCTCGCGTCGACTGCGTGCCTGGCCAGAAGGTGCCGCCCTCGGAGATCTGGCACCGGTTCCCCAAGTTCGTTCTTGGGTTCATCGGTGCTTCCATCATCTTTTCCCTGCTCTACGGCACCTTCGGCAAGGATGTCGGTTATGCCGTGATCGAACAGGGTGCGATCGGCGGAATGAGCAAGATTTTCCGGGGATGGTTCTTCTGCCTGGCCTTTGTCAGCATCGGCCTGGCCACCAACTTCCGGGAGCTCAAGGAGCATTTCCGGGGTGGAAAACCGCTCATCCTGTACGTGTGCGGCCAGTCCCTGAACCTGATGCTCACGCTGTTGATGGCCTACATCATGTTTTACAAGGTATTTCCCGAAATCACGGCGGGGATTTAACCCATGAACCTGGCAACGGACACCCACCGGATCTGCCTTTTGCCGAAAGCCGGCGGCGTGAGGTGCACCTTCAAACCGGTGCTGAAGCTGGCGGCTGCGATCGCTGCCGTCCTTTTCTTCATGCTCTGGCTCGGGCCGAAAATGGAAAGCGCTCCGTTTTTTCAACCAATGGCCGAGTTCATCGAGGAACGGGGCATCGAGGCCAACATGTACTTCTACACAGAGGTCGAGGCGTTTTCCGAGGCCAACATCAACATGGACAACACGATGAAATATCCTCCGCATGGGCCGGGCCGCAACGGCCGATGAGGAACAACCGGTATGCCGGGGTGCGGGCGTTGTCCCGCCCCCGGCTCGCCATCTTTGACGCATTTGACGATGAGCTCCATGGAAGAAAAAAAAGAACAAATCCTTGGCTATGAACAGCGATTCGCCTACCGGCTGGCCGATTCGGTTATTGAAAAACCGGGATTGAGCATCTGGATGATCTTGATTCCGATCATCCTCGTATTTCACATCTACCGCCACCAGCGCTATGTCGACGGGAAAAACGCCTTTGCGCAAAACTACCTGGTTACCCGGGAAAGGGCCCTGGTCGAGGCGTTCGAGTCCGCTGCTGCAGGACGTGCCGCGCGGACCGATGACATCGTGGAAAAAGCCGGGATCCCCCCGGAAACCCGATTCGCCTATGCCGATTGGGTCTGCGAACTGGTGGGCCACTATGCAGACCTGTTGGGGTCAGACGGTCGAAATCTCGAGGAGATGGTCCGGTCGGTCTTCCGCAGTCGGACGAATTACCAGCTTTTCCTCCGAAGGCTCGGCGAAAAGGAGCATCGGTTCCACGATGCATTGCGGCCGAGCATCGAAAAGACCGCCCCTGAGGCAGCACAGGTCATCGAACGGATGGAGGCCGGTGCCATTCGCCTCCGAAAGGAGCACGCCGAAGCCGTTTTTCCGTAAAGGGTTATACGAATCAGCCCGCTGAGGCTTCGACCCCTGTGCGAGGCGGATGGAAGCCTCCCACCTCCGCTGGTTGTCCTTTCTTGTAATTCGCATCCCCCGCGGTTAGAATCGCCTCGAATCCTAAAACCGACTGTCGAAATGATTTTTGAGCCGACCGGTGCACTCCAAGACGCAGGCTCGGCTCCTTGAATCCGGCAAATCTCGGTGTTATAGGGATTGTCATATTCCGTTCCGTTTGAGAGCGCTTGATATGCACTGGCGCCCCGCGAACTCAAGGTCGTAGATCCGCTGTTTGACAATCCCTGCCGAAGGGAGGGGATGAAATGACCGAAATCCGCATCATCGTGGGTGAAGTCAGCCTGAACGCCTTGATCGAGGACACGCCCACGGGTCGAAAGATCGCCGAGGCGCTGCCGCTGCAGGCAGAAGCCACCCGGTGGGGAGAAGAAATCTACTTTGAAATTCCGGTCGCTGCAGAGGCCGAAGAAAACGCCCGGGCCGACGTCGCGGTGGGAGAGCTTGCCTACTGGCCCATGGGATCGGCGTTCTGCATTTTTTTCGGGCCGACGCCGGTGAGCACCGGAACCGAGCCGCGCGCCTACAGCCCTGTCAACGTGTTCGGACGGATCAAGGGCGACGCCGCCGTTTTAAGGTCCGTTCCAGACGGAGCGGCAATTTGCGTCTTCAACGCCTAAGCACTGCCACCACTCATCAAGCTGGAGGACAGACGATGGCCCAGTTCGCTCCTGACAAGGACATGGCGGCAAGCTTTGCCGAACTATCGGCATCGGCCGCCCGCAACCGGCTCTTTTCCCAGAAGGCCAAGGCCGACGGAAAGCCGAAAACCGCCCTCCTGTTCAGCGCCATGGCCGAAGCCGAAGACATCATGGCGAGAAGGGCCCTGATTGCGCTGCGGGGAAAGATATCCTCCCTGGAGGACTATCTGGACGAAATCACCGAGACCAAAAAACTGGCCGCCGAACAATTCGACCAGCGCGCCCGTGCGGCCGACCAAAAGGGCGAAGACAGCGCATCGGATGCATTCGGACGGTTCGGCGCCGTGTCCGGAAACCACGGCGAGCGGCTCGGTGCAGTCGTTGGTGAAGAAGAATCGGCCCTGTATGTCTGCCAGATATGCGGCTACATCGCGGAGGGAAAAGTTCCGGAACGGTGCCCGGTCTGCAATGCGGTGGCCAAAAAATTCCGGGCCCATAGCCTATGATCGACCCTGAACTGGAAAAAGCGATTCGGGAAAGGATCGCTAAAATCCCCATCGTCGACACCCTCAACATGGACATCACCGCTTTTTCGCCGGGGGGCTGTGAGATGATCGTCCCGCGCAAAACTGCCTACGACGGGGTCTACGAGTCGTTCCACGGCGGACTCATGCTCACCGCCGCAGACAGCGCCGCATGCTTTGCGATCTTCACCCTGGCCGGGGCCGACGCCAAATTGACGACCACCGACATGGGGATCCGCTTTCTGGCGCCGTGTCGGAGCGACCTTGCCGTTCGTGCCAGGGTGATCAAGTTCGGCCGCACCCTGTGTCCGGTGACCGTGGACCTGCTGGATGACGAAGGAACCCTTACGGCCGTGGCCCAGGTCAGTTACATCCGGATCGACGCCCTGAGGGATTGACTGGAACCGAACTGCCCACGCCTTTTGCAGACCGTCAAAAGGGTTTATGGTTTCCGTCGATAGCGTGGAAGCACGAAATTCGAATATCGAAATTCGAAACAATCCCGAAATTCAAATGACAGAATGACCAAAACACAATTCGGAAAAGAAAAAAGAAAATGGCGATTTACCGATACGGCGACCGGGTTCCCTTCATCGAAGAAGGGGCATATGTCAGTGATTCGGCCCGGGTGATCGGCAATGTGCACGTGGGCAGACAGTGCTACATCGGCCACGGCGCGGTGCTCCGGGGGGATTATGGATCGATCCGCATCGGCGACGGCACGGCCGTGGAGGAAAATGCACTGTTACACATCCGTCCCGACGGCGTTCTCGAGCTGGGGCGGCGGGTGACCGTCGGCCACGGCGCCATCATTCACGGCAAGCGGATCCATGACTTTGCGGTGGTCGGCATCGGTGCGGTGGTGGGATTCGATGTCGTGATCGGCACCTGGAGCATCGTGGCCGAAGGCGCCGTGGTGCCCCGGGGAACCCGGGTGCCGGACGAGACCATCGTAGGAGGGGTGCCCTGCCGGGAGATCGGCCCGACCCTGCCGCGGCACAAGGAATTCTGGAACTACGGGAAGCAGCTCTATGTCGATCTGGCAGAAGAATATCCCGATAAATTCGAACGAATCGGATAGGAGGTCCCATGGAATTTCGAGCGATCCATAAAGAAACCGTCATCTTAAACCCGCTCAAGGACATGGAGCGCCGGTCGATCCCCAGCGAGATCCGCTTCGATCCGCTCACCGGCCGAAGCGCGCGGATCTGCCACTTCATGAAGCTGCAGTGGGAAAAGCCTGATTTCGAGAAGATGGTGGCCGGCACCGATGCCAACTGCCCGTTCTGCCCGGAGCGGGTGATGAAGGTGACGCCTTGTTTTCCGGACGAAATCGTACCCGGCGGCCGGATGGTGGCTTCAGACGGCATGGTGCTGTTTCCGAATCTGGCCCCCTACGACAGCCTGGGCGCCGTGGCCACCATGGGCGGCCGGCATTTCATTCCCATGACCGAGATCGAAAAGGACCGGATCGTTCGGGCCTTTGACCTGGCCATGGGGTTTTTCCGGCATGTGACCGATATCGGGCACCCCGAAGCGGTGTATCACCTGATCAACTGGAACTATATGCCGGTGTCGGGCAGCTCGATCATCCACCCCCACCTTCAAGTGTTTTCCACCTCGTCGGCCCCGAACCTCATGCGTGAAGAGCTCCAGGCGGCCCGGGCCTACATGGACAAAAACGGCAGCAACTTCTGGGATGATCTGGTCGCTGCCGAGACCGAGAAGGGACAGCGGCTGCTGGGCCGGATCGGCCGGACCACCTGGCTGACGGCCTACGCCCCCATGGGCGTGGCCGGAGACGTGGTGGCCGTGGTCGACGGCGCCCGCTCCACCCTGGAACTGACCGACGAAGACCTTTTGGACATCGCAGACGGGCTGCGAAAGACCATGGCCGCCTACGACAAGATGGGGATCTACAGTTTCAACATGAATTTTTTCAGCGGCACCGAGGGAGACGACTTTTCCCGCTTTCACCTGGTCTTTTCCCCCAGGACCTTTTTCAATCAGGCCTTGGGGACCCCGGATGTCGGCGCGCTTCGCAACCTGTTCAACGAGACGCTTTGCATGGCGTTTCCCGAGGAGATCAACGAGCGTTTAAAAGCAAGCTTTTAATGCAGTCTGGAAATCCTGTTCCTAAGGATCAGGTAAGAGGAATTTGGCTCTGCCATAGGTGATGAAGAGTAAAAAATACGAAGCACGAAATATTCGAATTTCGGATTTAAATTTACAAGGCATCCTCACGGCGAAAGCGCCGGCTGTCTGAAGAAGGGAGGCAAACGGATGAAGAAAAACGCCAAAGCGGCGGTGCTGGCCTCTTTTGCCGCCGATTCCCTGGCCTTGGGCGCCCACTGGATCTACGATACCGCCGAAATCGAGGAGAAGATCGGAAGGGTCGACCGTCTTCTGGATCCGCCCGAAGGGGGCTTTCACG
>CBFCZJ010000028.1:0-19166 GCA_965602445.1 uncultured Desulfobacterales bacterium
GGTTCAGAGGTTCTGGGTTCAGGGTTCAAGGTTTGAAGGTTTCGTAAAAAGGCCGAATTTTCCTTTGTCCGTCATTCCCGCGCAGGCGGGAATCCAGTATTTTCTATTACTTATCAAGACCGAAGCGAACGCTAAGAAGGTTTCGGAGACTTTTTACGATTTCATCAAGGTTTGCCGGAAGAAATTCTATAGGAATTTTTTGGCCTGAGCCGGCCAGTTTGATCTATGGTGAAATTTATCATGAAAGATTCCGGGCAGCGCCCGGCAACAATAATTCTTTCCGGAACAGATAAATGAAAACCAAAGTCGGCAGAAACGACCCCTGCCCCTGCGGCAGCGGCCTGAAATATAAAAAGTGCTGCGCACTAAAGCAGCAGCAGTCCACCGTGGAGCCGCTCAAAGACGCCTACCTTCGAAAGTACCGGATTCGGCTCAAGGAGCCAAAGGACATCGAGGGTATCCGGCGCTGCGGGAAACTGGTGGTGGAAACGCTCAAGGCCGTGGAGGCCGTGATTCGGCCCGGTATGGAAACCGAGGAAATCAACGCCATCGTTCACGAGATGACGGTGGCCCGGGGCGCCGTACCGGCCCCCCTCAACTACCGGGGGTTTCCCAAAAGCGTGTGTGTGTCGGTCAACGAGGTGATCTGCCACGGGATCCCGGGAGGACGGGTTCTGAGAGAAGGAGACATCGTCAACGTCGACGTCACTTCGATTCTGAAAGGCTACTACGCCGACGCGAACAAAACCTTTTTTGTCGGCGCCCCCGCTCCGGAAGCCGAGAAAATCGTCCGGGTTGCAGCAGCCTGCCTGAAGGCCGGCATTTCCATGGTTCGGCCCGGAAACACCGTCGGCGATATCGGATGGGCCATTCAGGATCTGGCCGAATCCGAGGGCTGCTCCGTGGTGCGGGAATTCGTCGGCCACGGGGTCGGTTTCGAATTTCACGAAGCCCCGCAGATTCCTCACTACGGTCAGAGGGGACAGGGAATTGTGCTGGCCCCGGGCATGGTCTTTACCATCGAACCGATGATCAACCTTGGCGGCAAGGAGCTGAAGGTCCTGAAGGACAACTGGACGGCCGTCACCCGGGACGGCTCCCTGTCGGCCCAGTTCGAGCAGACCCTTCTGGTCGCCGATGAGGGATGCGAAAGCCTGACGCCGTATCCGCTGTAGGACGGCGGGCGCTTCGCGCCGCTGGGATGCTGGGAAGCATGGATGCTTGTAGGCTGGGCGCCAAAAATATAAAGGATAAAAGCCTTGCTACATGGTACTTGTTTGGAATTTGAAAATTGAGATTTGGTCATTGTTTGAAATTTGGTGCTTGGTGCTTGGGATTTTTTTATTCGCCCCTTTCCATCTTTCGTCATATTGCTCCGCCGCGCCAGCGGCAGGGACGTCATCTGCCTGCCCGGCGCAGTTGCGGTCCTCTGTCCTCTGTCATCTGTCCTCTGTCCTCCTGCGCGGCAGGACCAGGTTCAGCACCACCCCCATGATGCCTGCCAGACCGATTCCCTCGAGGCTGAACTCCCCTGCAGAGAGGCTCATCCCGCCGATGCCGAACACCAGGATCAGCGCGACGATGGACAGGTTCCTCGGCTCTGTCAGGTCCTGTCCGGCCTTGACCAGGCTGTTTAGGCCCACCACCATGATCGCCCCGAAGAGCAGCAGCATGATTCCCCCCATCACCGGGGTGGGAATGGTCTGGAGCAAGGCGCCCACCTTTCCGATGAATGCCAAGGCGATGGCGAACACCGCAGCATAGGTCATAATCACAGGGTTGAAGACCTTGATCAGGGCAACGGCGCCAGTCACCTCCGAGTAGGTCGTGTTGGGAGGGCCGCCGAGAAAAGAGGCTAGAGACGTGGCCAGGCCGTCTCCCAGCATCGTGTTCTGGATGCCGGGATCTTCCAGGTAGTTCTTGCCCGTAATCGAACCGATGGCCAGGATGTCGCCGAAGTGTTCGATGGCCGGGGCAATGGCCACCGGTACGATAAAGATCACCGCCTGCAGATTCCACTCCGGGAGCACGAATTTGGGCCAGGCCAACCAGGCCGCTTCGGCCACCGGGGAAAAATCGATCAGACCGAAGGGAATCGAAACGATATAGCCGACAAAAATCCCGCAGAGAATGGGAATCAGCCGGAGCATGCCTTTGCCGAGCAGCGATACCGCAACGACCGTGGCAAGCGAGATCATCGACACAGTCAGGGCCGTGGCCTCCGGCACGAGAACGGCCGCGCCGTCGCCCGTTCGCCCCATGGCCATGTGGACTGCCACCGGCGCCAGAATCAGCCCGATCACCATGATCACCGGGCCGGTGACCACCGGCGGCAGCAGGCGCACCACGAAACCGCTTCCCCGCCAGCGGATCAAGAGGCTGAGCAGAATGTATAGCCCGCCCGCGGCCATGAGGCCGCAGAGCGTGCCGGGTATCCCCCACGTCTGGACGCCGTATATGATCGGTGCAATGAAGGCAAACGAAGACGCCAGAAATATGGGGATCTTTCGACGGGTGACCACCTGGAACAGGAGCGTTCCAGCGCCTGCGGTAAACAAAGCGACATTGGGATCCAACCCGGTGAGCAGCGGCACCAGCACCAGCGCCCCGAAGGCCACGAACAGCATCTGGCCGCCGACCACGATTTCTTTAGAGGTGGTTAAATACGTCCGGGGAGTTGCCTTTTCCGTCATTTTCACTCCGTTCTGGGTTTGCTGTTTAAGTGTACTCGTGGGAAAAAGTTAAATGGTCAAATGGTTGATGGGTCAAATGGGGAGGACAAACGCCTGATGGTTTCATGCACCCCATGTAGGTTTCCCAGTTGACGAATCGACCACTCAACCATTCAACCAGATTATTTGGTGCCGAAAATCTTGTCGCCGGCGTCGCCGAGTCCGGGCAAGATGTACCCGATGTCGTTGAGCTTTTCATCCACCGCGGCAGTGTAGATCTCCACGTCGGGATGGGCGTTTTCCACCCGCTTTAGCCCCTCGGGGGCGGAGACGATGAAAAGCCCCTTGATCTGTCTGCATCCGGCCTTTTTGATCATGTCGATGGTGGACAGCAGCGTACCGCCGGTCGCCAGCATCGGATCCAGGATCAGGGCGATCCGCTCTTCCATGTGGCTGGTCATCTTCACATAATACTGCACCGGTTCGAGGGTCTCCTCGTTGCGATACAGTCCGACGACGCTGACTCTTGCTGAAGGGATCATGTCCAGAACACCGTGCATCATCCCCAAGCCGGCCCGCAGGATCGGCACGATGGTGATTTTTTTCCCTTTGATGCCTTCCACGTCCACAGGGCCGGCCCATCCCTGGATGGTCTGTTTTTCCGTAGCCAGGTTTTTCGTGGCTTCATAGGTTAAAAGACGGGCGATCTCAGAGCAAAGATCCCGAAAATCCTTCGTGGGGATATCGTTGCGGCGCATGAGTCCGAGCTTGTGCCGGATCAGCGGGTGTGTGGCCACGTGAAGCGGCATGGGGCCTCCTTTGTAGAGTTCGGATCAGGGGCTGGCAGGTACCGAAAGACGCGTCACACTGGCGATCGATGCTTCAATCGGCAGATGTTGATGGTGTCCAACCGCGTATATACAAAATGTTGTGCTATGTCAAGAATGAGAACAAACGGCGGCGCAGCCGCCTTGGATAAAAGCGCCGAGCGGTTTTATTCACGTTGCCGGAAGCGGTGGGATTGCGCTACATCTAAGGGTATATTGGGCAGGTGCCAGCCGGGGAAGCGGCGAACCGGCGGGAAGCGATCCGGGCGGGCCGGATCGCTTCTGCGTTGGCGGCCTAGAACTCCCCCAAGGGCCGGTGAAAAGTGTATTCGGTCGGATCGATGACCAGTTTCTGCCATGCCTGGCCGGTGTTGCCACCCATCGCCGAAAACGGTATGGAGATCACGAATACGGCGGTGCCGGCCACAATGGCGGCCAGCCCCACGGGGCGGGTAAAGACCAGATCCGCGGTCATGGCGCCGGGATCCCGGTCCTTTACATACGGCTCCTCCTGCGCCAGGGCACCCCCGCAGGGAACGGCGATCAGGGCGGCGGCAACGATCATGACCAGCGGGATCTTCCATTTCTTGACCATGGGTCCTCCTTCGGTGAAAGGAAAGCCCGCATCGCCGTGTCGGGTTTCCCGGCCCGCAGCATCTGCAGGCCCCTACTGCCGGGAAGCGGCAACCGGGTCTTTGTCATATGCCCCGTAAAATAGGCTATCTCTTGGGACAGTGTCAATAATAAACAGCAATATTCGCTCATTATAGCGGGTCGATGACAAAATTCTTTCAAACCCTCGAAATCGCAGTCGCCCTTCCGGTGGAGGGGACCTTCACTTACGGCGTGTCCAAAAGGCTTGCCGAAGACGTGCTCCCCGGCAAGCGGGTGCTGGTTCCCTTCGGAAACCGGCGGGTCACCGGATTCGTCCTGGGGCCCGGCACATCGGTCAAGGAAAAAGTCCTGAAGCCGGTGATCGAAGTCATGGACGAGGCGCCGATTTTTTCCGAATCGATGATCCCCTTTTTTCGATGGATCTCAGAGTATTATCTGCATCCTTTAGGAGAAGCGATTCGCACAGGCCTGCCTGGGGGCGTCACCGTATCGGACCGGACGACGCTGGCCATCACCGATCGGGGACGGGAGCTGATGGCCGGCGGCGGGCTCAAGACCGCGGCCCGGGATCTTCTTCAGCGGCTGCAGCACCCGGTTTCCCTCCAGAGGGTGGTCGGCCGGAACGCACCTGCGGAAAATCAGGCCCTCGTTCGCGAATTGGAGGCCGGCGGATTCATCCGGCGGCAAACCCAGCTGGCCGGAGGCAGCGCCCGGCATCTCAAGGAGCGGATCGTCGCCCTGGCCGGAGCGCCTGCGCCTCGGGCAACCCTTTCCGAATCCCGGAAGAAAATCATCGCGGTGTTGGCGTCGCAGGGGCCGATGCCCATCCGCCGCCTCAAGGAGCATGTTCCCACGGCGCCGGCGCTGATCCGGGCCATGGAAAAAGACGGACAGGTCCGGATCCACTGGCAGACGGTCTACCGCGATCCCTTCGGAGAGCCGATCCCCCCGGACAGCCCTCCTGCGCTGACCGGCGCCCAGCGCGCTGCAGTGGACACAATCGCGGCGCGGCTGCCGAACGGATACGCCGCCTTTCTTTTGACCGGGGTGACCGGCAGCGGCAAAACCGAGGTCTACCTTCACGCGGCCGGCGCGGCCCTGGACATGGGAAAGGGAACCCTTGTGCTGGTGCCGGAGATCGCCTTGATCACCGAAATGGAAAGGCGGTTTCGGGCGCGCTTCGGGACGCATATCGCGGTGCTGCACAGCGCCCTGACCGCCGGGGAGCGGTTCGATCAATGGATGCGGGTCGTCCGCGGCGAGGCAAAGGTGGTCATCGGCGCCCGCTCGGCCCTGTTTGCCCCTTTAGCCTCCCTGGGCCTGGTGGTGGTCGACGAAGAACACGATCCTTCCTTCAAGCAGGAAACCGGACTTCGGTACAACGCCCGGGACATGGCCCTGGTGAGGGCCAAGCTGGCCGGAGCCGTCGCCGTGCTCGGCTCGGCAACCCCTTCTGTTCAGTCGGTTCATAATGCACAGACAGGTAAGTTTGTCGAAATCCAGCTTCCCGAACGCATCGAAAGCCGCCCCATGCCGGCCATCGAGGTGGTCGACCTGACGGCGTTCAGGGATCTTCGCGGACCGCAGCGGTATCTGACCGAACCGCTGCGCCAAGCCATGGCAGAAGCCCTGCAGCGCGATGAGCAGGTGCTGCTGTTTCTCAATCGGCGGGGCTATTCGAGCTTTCCGGTCTGCGGGGCCTGCGGCAGCCCGGTCACCTGCCGGCACTGCGACATCGCCATGACGTTCCACCAGGGGCAAAACGTTTATCGCTGCCACTACTGCGGCTACCAGCGCCCGGCCCAATCCGTCTGCGACGCCTGCGGCGCCGAAGCCATCCGGCTGCTCGGTCTGGGCACCGAAAAACTCGAAGAAACGGTTAAAGGCCTGTTTCCAGAGGCTCGCGTCGCCCGGATGGATCGCGACACCACCGGCCGCAAGGGGGCCATCCTGAAGCTGCTGCGCGCCCTGCGCAGAAGGGAGATCGACGTCCTCATCGGCACCCAGATGGTGGCCAAGGGGCACGACTTTCCCAATATCACCCTGGTGGGCATTGTCTCCGCGGATCTTTCGATGAACTTTCCGGATTTTCGGGCCGGGGAGCGGACGTTTCAACTGCTGGCCCAGGTCGCCGGCCGGGCAGGCCGGGGCGACCGGCCCGGCCGGGTGATCATGCAGACTTACAACCCCGACCATTTCTGCATCACGACGGCAAGAGACCAGGATTTCAGAAACTTTTTCACCCGGGAAATCCAGTTTCGCCGCAAGCTCGGCTATCCTCCGTTTGCCCGACTCCTCCAGCTTCGGTTCAGCGGAAGAGAAAAAAATACGGTCTCCCAAAACGCGCGCCAGGTCGGAGACCGGCTGCGCGCCGCAGCCGGGATGCTGCATTCCGAGGTCGAAGTGCTGGGTCCCATCGAATCTCCCCTGTCCAAAATTGCAGGCCGATTCCGATGGCAGCTTCTGGTCAAAGGCCCCGGCGCCGCAGTTCTGCGTCAGCTTGTCCGCCGGGTCCTCTTGGCAGAAGATGCGCCCTCAGATCGCCGGGTCAGCGTGTCCGTGGACGTCGATCCGGTATCCATGCTCTAAGTCCTCGATGGTATAATTTTGCTGACGTATTTCAGATCCAAAAAATTCAACATACGAGACGCAGAGCACGCAGAGAAAATTTTAAGGGTTTCTCTGCGTCCTCTGCGCCCTCTGTGTCTCGGCGGTGAGACAACTGTCGCCATGATTACGCCCCCATCTGCCAAGTCGCCCTCCGGACGGAGGCCCGGAGGGCCCTTCGGCGGCTTGACAGGCGCTGTGATGCGCCGTATGGTCCCTCGATTACAAAGGAGTGAAGATGAAGCTCAGAATATTGGGCATACTTGCACTGCTGCTGCTGCCCGTATCCCATTCTACGGCCGCACCGAGCCAGACGCCGACGGCGCCGCGGGTCGAAATCGACCAGGTGCGTCACGTATTCGATCCGGTGGTGGAAGGAGTGCAGGTCACCCATGCCTTTACGGTCCGCAACGCCGGCGACGCCCCCCTGGTCATTAAAAACGTCCGCACCGGCTGAGGATGCTCGGTTGCCTCCTATCCGAGGCAAATCCCTCCCGGGGGCGAGGGAAACATCGTCATCAACGTCAACACCGAAGGCTATGGCGGCCAGCGCCTGTCCAAAACCGCTTTGGTCTACTGCAACGACCCGCGGCGGCAGCAGTTTTCGCTGGTCATGATAGGCACGGTGGAGCGGTTCGCCGCCATCGAGCCCGGTTTTGCAAAGCTGTTCGGAAGGGCGGGCGAAGACATTCACGCCACGATTCGGATCGTCCCCGAAGAGCGATACCCGTTCCGGATTCTGGGGCCGATGGAAGAGCAGACGGACAATGTCCATTATATGCTTTCCCGGCTAGACAATCCCGGCCGACAGGGCTACCTTCTCACCGTGAAAAACGTCCGTGAGGAAAAAGGCCGGTACTTTGAGCAAATCGTGCTCAAAACCGACAGCCCGCTGAAACCGGAAATAAAGATCAAGGTATATGGACACGTCACAGAATAAATCCGCATAAATCCGCTTTCGCGTATTTATTAGCGGCGGCTCCGCCGCCGGATCAAATATTGAACCTGGAACCTGAAACCTTGAACCGCCGCCGACAGGCGGCCAGGCTGACATCTGCCATGAATTGTCCCCGCACATCTTTCCGTACCGTGCAGGTGGTGGTCTTCGACTGTGACGGGGTCCTGTTCGACACCCGCCGGGCCAACCGGGCCTACTACAACAGCCTTCTTTCCCACGTCGGCCGGCCGCTTCTCACCGAGGAGCAGTTCACCTACGTGCATATGCACACGGTGGACAATGCCCTTGCCTACCTGTTCGACGATCCGGAAGAACGTGAGGCCGCCCATGCATTTCGAAGGCAGATGGGCTACAAGCCTTTTCTGCCGTACATGGAGATGGAGCCGACCCTGAAACCGCTGCTGGCATCGCTTCGACCCCGCTGGAAAACCGCCGTCGCTACCAATCGAACCGATACCATGAAGCCGCTGCTGGAAGCGTTCGGTCTGAAGGATGCATTCGATCTGGTGGTCTGTTCATCCGACGTTCCCCGCCCGAAACCGCATCCGGACATGCTGCTCAAAGTCCTGGACCATTTCAACGTCTCGGCCGAGCAGGCCCTGTATCTGGGAGACTCCAAGGTGGACGAGGAGGCGGCCCGCGCCGCCGGTGTCGCCCTGGTGGCCTACGGCGATCAGGAGCTTGACGCTGCCTGCCGGATCGACAGGCTGTCGGAGCTGACAGCGCTACTCAACGACGGCAACGGTGGGTAAAAGCACGAAGTCCGAATATCGAATTTCGAAACAAATCCGAAATACCGAATGACCGAATGACAAAAAAATAAAAACCGCGCTGCACGATGCGGGTTCAGGGGAATTCGGTTTTAGCAGATTTGCTGAGAAAATAGATTCTTTTCTATCCGCAGGGAAGCGTGAGCAGCGAAGAGATGTAGACCGGTTCGAGCAGCGCGGATTCGGGGGACTGAAAAAACCGGTCGATGGCCGCGGCCGTTTCAGGAAAGGGATGCCCGATGCCGACGGCGCAGCCGTTCTGAACCGCTATCTGTGCAAGGCACCGGAGCTGTCCGAAAATCGCCGACTCTTCGCGGACATTGTCGAGAAACACATGCCGGCGGGCGCAGGGCACATTGAGCCACATGGCGGTACGGAAGCCGGCCGACTGCCGGCAGGTGACGCTGTCGACAAAGAAGCGGTTTTGTTCTTTCAGCGCCTCGATCGCGGTGCGCATCTTGCCCGCGCTGGCCGTAAAAAGCGACCCCATGTGGTTGTTCACCCCTGCGGCAAAGGCGACGCTGTCGAGGTTCTCCTCGACAATGCCTGCGATCCGGTCGGCCTCGTAACGGACATAGAGGGCGCCCGGTCCCGGATCGAACCTGCCGTCGACCGGCTCCATGGGCTGATGCAGCAAAAGCTGATGCCCTGCCTCGTATATCTCGACGGCCAGCGGCCGGGTCAGGGCAAGACGCGGCAGCACCGCATAGGTGATGGGGATCGGAAGCTTCAGAAACATCTGCGCCCGGCCCCGGCTGTAGCCGATATCGTCGATGATCAGCGCGACAAAGCCGGGGGTTGACCGACGCTTGGGAAAAAACGCTGCGGCAGCCGATGCCGGGGTCGCCAGGCCGACAAAAGAGGCGGCGGCCCAGAAAAGGAATTTTCTGCGGTTCATCGAAGGTCCCGGATGCAGCAAGCGACGCTCCCGGCTCGGGAAGGGGTGAGGTTTGCCGGTTAATACAAAATATTGTGGTTATTGTCAAGAAAAATTCGATATATTGTGGAAGGCGCTATCGCACCGCTGGAAGGCATAGCGCTTCGCGCAGCTGGAAGGCCAGGATGCTGGGAGGCTGGAAGGCAAAAAACAAAAACATGCCCGTAGGGATTTTTTTGCCTTATGCTTCCCAGCTTCCCAGCTTCCCGGCATCCCAGCCTCCAAGCGTCCCAGCAGTCGAAAATCTCTCCGGGCCATAGGTCCTTCAAAGTGGAAGGCAAGCAAACTCGCCAATGAAAGGAGCGTTTTCATGCAAACCATCGGACTTCTCGGCGGGATGAGCTGGGAATCGTCGGTCGAATACTACCGGATCGTGAACGAGCGGGTAAAAGAACGGCTCGGGGGGCTGCATTCAGCCCGGTGCCTGATGCTGTCCGTCGATTTTGCCGAGATCGAGACTTTGATGCGCACGGAACAGTGGGAAGAGATCACCGATCGGCTGATCCAGGCTGCCCAGAGGCTGGAGCTGGCCGGCGCCGATTTTCTGCTGATCTGCACCAACACCATGCACAAGGTCGCCCCGCAGGTCCAGGAAGCCGTCGGCATCCCGCTGCTGCACATCGCCGATGCCACCGGAGCAAAAATCCGGGCGGCCGGCCTGCACCACGTGGCCCTGCTGGGAACCCGCGCCACCATGGTCGAACCCTTCTATCGCCAGCGGCTCGAACGAAATTACGGGCTGAAGGTGACGATTCCGTCAGAAAAAGAGATCGAAGACATCCACCGGATCATTTTCGAAGAGTTGTGTCGGGGTAGAATCGAGGATGCCTCCAAACGCCGCTATGTTTCGATCATGGAGCGGATGGCCTCAGACGGTGCAGAGGGGGTGATCCTTGGCTGCACCGAGATCGGGCTGCTGGTAAAAAGCGCCGACTGCCCGGTGCCGTTGTTCGACACCACCGGAATTCACGCCGAAGCCGCCGTGGATTTTGCGCTGCAGTAAACGCGCGCAGCGCGTTTACTATGATGCGGCTGCGCCGCATGGGAAACATGTGTAGAGTCGGGATCTGCAGTCGGCCCCCTCCTTGGAGCAATGACAACATCCAGGTTTGGCATTTGGGGTTTGGTGCTTGGCGTTTGTTTGGAATTTGGTGCTTGGGTTTTGAAAATTTTCTGCCCGGAGGCATTTTCCACGCGGCGAAGTTTTATAAGAGATGAAAAATGTCTGGAAACAGTCCGCAGGAGAAAAGAACCGGAATCGTGCTCATCGGCATGCCCGGGGTCGGGAAAAGCACCATCGGGGTGCTGCTGGCCAAGCGTCTCGGCTTGGGCTTTCTCGACACCGACGTCCACATCCAGACCCTGGAAGGACGGCGGCTGTTTGAAATCATTCAGCAGGAGAGCCTTGCCGGCTTTTGCCGGATCGAGGAGCGGCACGTTCTTTCGGTCTCTCCCATCGGGTGCGTCATCGCCACCGGCGGCAGCGTGGTGTACAGCGAAAAGGCCATGGGCCATCTTCGGGCAGGCGCCGTCGTCGTCCATCTCGATCTGGATCCGGTTCTGCTGCAGAAGCGCCTGGACAACATGGACGCCCGGGGGGTCGTCCGCACGCCCGGGCAGACCGTGGCCGATCTTTACCGGGAGCGAAATCCGCTTTACCGACGCTACCAGGACATGCGCATCGACTGCGGCCTCCGGCTCCCGGACGAATTGGCGGCGGCCATCGCCGACCAACTGCCGGGCTGAAGAGCAAAAGGGCCGGCAGCCAGCCGCACTGCCGGTGCACCCCTGCGGCAGGGCCTTCACTTTCCGGCTTTCGGTCTTATGGTTCCCCCAGCGGTTCGGTTCAGCTCCCTGGTTCGAGGGATCATTGCGAATATTTTTGAGCACGGAGACGGCCGGCACATGGAGAACATCATCGAGGTCGAAAACCTTTACAAACGGTTCGGGAAGGTGACGGCCGTGGACGGCATCTCCTTTTCAGTAGCCAAGGGAGAGTTCTTCGGTCTTCTGGGGCCAAACGGAGCGGGAAAGACCACCACCATCCGGACGCTCTACGGGTTTTCTCCCCCTTCGGAAGGTTTGATCCGGATCTTCGGGATCGATATCCAAGACGGGTGGCGCGCCGTCAAAGCCCGCATCGGTGTCTGCCACCAGGAAAACACCCTCGATCCAGACCTGTCGGTGATGCAGAATCTTCATATCTTTGCCGGCTACTTTTCCGTTCCGCCGGACGAGGCCCGAGACCGGGCCGAAGAACTGCTCGATTTTTTCGCCCTGTCCCACAAGAAACGCGCCAAGGTGGCTGAACTGTCCGGTGGAATGGCCCGACGGCTGATCCTGGCCCGGGCCCTGATCAATCGGCCCGACCTGCTGATCTTGGACGAGCCCACCACCGGGCTCGACCCCCAGTCCCGGCACCAGCTCTGGGACAAGTTAGACGCCCTGAAGCGAAGCGGTCTTACCGTGGTCATCACCACCCACTACATGGAAGAAGCCGCCCAACTCTGCGACCGGCTGGTCATCGTCGACCACGGCAAAATCCTGGTCGAAGGCAGCCCCGAGTCGCTCATCGCCGAACATGCGGGCCGCCACGTCATCGAGGTGGAAGGACCGGACGAATCGCTTCGAAAGTTCGTTGCCGACAGAGACATCGCCCACGAAGACTTGGAGCAGCGGCTGATCCTGTATACCTCCGAGGACTCGTCTCTGAACGACACGATCCGGGAGAAATTCTGCATGGACAAATGCACGTTTCGAAACGGAACCCTGGAGGACGTGTTCCTGCGCCTCACCGGAAGGGAGCTTCGGGAATGATCCGACTTAACACCATCTCCTGGCGGTTTTTCAAGGTGTGGAAAAGAAACCTGGTCACCTACCAAAAGATCTGGAAAGTAAGCTTCATCACGCCGCTGTTAGAGCCGATGCTGTTCATCCTGGCCTTCGGTCTGGGTTTTTCGGGCATGATCGACGTCGTTTCTTATGCAGGCGCAGATTTTTCCTACACCCAGTTCATGGCCCCGGCGCTCATCGCCGTGGCGGTGATGTACAACGCCTTTTTCGAGACCACCTACGCATCCTTTGTCCGGATGTACTACCAGAAGACGTTTGACGGAATGCTGGCTACGCCGCTTTCCCTGGAGGAAATCATCATCGCCGAAATCGTCTGGAGCGCCACCAAGGCAACGGCCGCTGCCGCCATCATGATGACCGTCCTGGGCGTGCTCGGGTTCGTGGATTTTCCCGCAGGGCTGATGATCCTGCCCGTGGCCCTGCTCGGGGGCCTTGCCTTCGGTGCGGTGGGGCTGTTTTTCACCGGCGTCACCCCGAGCATCGAGATGTTCAACCTGCCGATCTTTTTGTTTATCACTCCGATGTTTCTGTTTTCGGGCACCTTTTTCCCGGTCTCCAACCTTCCGGCCTGGGCCCGGCCTCTGGCCCTGGCCTTTCCCCTGCACCACCTGGTGGAGATGGTCCGCGGCTTCGGCCTTGGCGCCCATGAAACCTCCGGCCTGTTCAGCCTGGTCTACCTGCTCATTTTCTCCATCGTGTTTACCCTGGCCGCCCTGGCGGCCATGCGAAGAAGGCTCATCAAATAGAGCGACAGTCAGAATAACGTTCCGATTGCAGCGGGTCTTCGGAGTTTATCCCGCACTTTATGCGGGGCTGCGCTACGGCCGGGATGACGGACTGAGAGTGGTGAAGTTACACATAAGACTGCCTGTCCCAAGCGATCTATCAATCAAATGGCAACGTCTTGCAATGGCCATGGCATCGTGATATCTATAAAAAACTATTGAAATTAGTTGCTTACATGCCGGGAGAGCCCTATGGCGGATCGTTCACGAGACTGGTTAGCCCAGGCAGAGCGGGATTTGGAACAGGCAAAATCCTCTCAAAAAGAGGACCGACATGAATGGGCATGTTTCGCCGCGCATCAGTGCGCTGATAAAGCCGTCAAAGCGCTGCATCTGTTTCTGAAGCAGGAAGCCTGGGGCCATGTGGTTGCCCGTCTTCTGCAGGAACTTCCACTTTCAGTTTCAAAAGACCTGATCGACAAAGCCAAGGTCCTGGACGGTTTCTATATTCCGACCCGGTATGCCAACGGCCACCCGGAAGGGGCGCCGTTTGAGAACTATGGACAAATCCAAAGCAGGGATGCAATCGACTATGCCGGTGAGATTCTTGAATTCGTCCGTTCTCAAATGGCCTAGCGCCGATGAGATCGATCGCGCAGTGCGGTCCTGGACCGCCGAACAGGTGCGGCAACGGCCTGACATCGTCGCCATCGGATATTTCGGATCCTACGCACGCGGCGACTGGGGGGTCGGCAGCGACCTTGATCTGATTGCGGTCGTAAAAGAAACCACCGAACCGTTCAAGCGTCGCCCCATCGAATGGGATCTCAGCCGCCTGCCGGTACCGGCAGAGATCCTCGTGTATTCATTGCCGGAATGGAAGAAATTATCCTCTCAGGACGGCCGGTTTGCCCGGGTGTTGAATGAAGAAGTCGTCTGGACGCACAATACCATTTAAAATCCGGACGAAGTTTCACATAACCACCGGCTGATCCGATCAGCGCCCTGTTCGGTTTTCTCCCTCCATCCGGGGCTTTTTTCTTGTCCACCTTCCGGCTGTCAGAGCTCTCCAACCATGACTACCCGTTATATTGCATTTCTGCGGCGGTCTCTGTGGATAACGGTCCGCTGGGTATGAATGCGCCTTACGGCCGCCACGTCTTGGAGCCGTTTTTCAGCCAGGTGATTGGAGGCCGCGTGGGTTGAAATATTCTCTTTTTCCGCGATATCGAAAACCTGAAGGAGAATGTCATAAATACCCATTGCCTGGTTCAGGGCTCTTTGCCTGTGGTAGCCTTCCAGTTCGTTGGCCACGTTGATCAGGCCGCCGGAGTTGATCACGTAATCGGGGGCATACAGTATCCCCCTGTCGCGAAGCGCTTTTCCGTGTTTGTCCTCTACGGCTAGCTGATTGTTGGCGGCTCCGGCAATGATTTTGAATCTAAACTTGGGAATGGTCTCGTCGTTGACGACGGCCCCAAGGGCGCAGGGTGCGAAAATGTCGGCTTCCACGCCGTATATTTCATCGGCGCCGATCGCTTTTACGCCGAACTCATCGACAACGCGCTTGGTTGCGGCTTCGTCGATATCGGCAACGACCAGATGAGCCCCCTCCTTTTGAAGGTGATCGATCAGGTGATATCCCACATGGCCCAACCCTTGGACCGCCAACGTCTTTCCAGCCAAAGAATCGCTGCCCCACACTTTTTTTGCCGCCGCCTTGATGCCGTAATAGGTCCCGATGGCCGTCACCGGGGAGGGATCCCCGCTTCCCCCCAGCGCCTCATCGATGCCCGTGACAAAATCCGTTTCCATCCGAACCCATTCCATGTCCTTGACCGAGGTTCCCACATCCTCCGCTGTGATGTACCTTCCGCTCAACCCGTGAATGAAACGACCGAAGGCCCGAAACAGCTTTTCCGTCTTGTCGGTCTTGGGGTTTCCGATGATCACCGCCTTTCCACCCCCGAGATTCAGCCCGGCGGCCGAGGCCTTATACGTCATTCCACGGGAAAGACGAAGAACGTCCTGTAATGCCGCCTCCTCGTTCTCGTACTGCCACATCCGTGTCCCCCCTAGTGCCGGGCCGAGAATCGTGCTGTGAATCGCGATAATGCCCTTTAATCCGGATTCGGGATGGTTGATGAAAATGACCTGCTCGTGGTTGCGTTCTTCCATCGATGCAAAGACCCTCATAGCCCAGTCCTTTCCTGTCCGTGGGTGGTCGGGTGAGTATGCGCGCCGAATCGTGATAAAGAGGAGATCAACGCATTTGCCGACGCTTTTGCGTCGCCCAGCATCATCATAGTGTTCGGGTTCGCATAAAGAGGATTGGCAACGCCCGAATAGCCAGGTTCTTCGTCAAGATTGCATACAACAATTTGCTTTGCTTCATGGGCCAATAAAATCGGCATCCCGGATATCGGCGTTCCTTCCATTTGCATGGCGGCCGGATTCACGACGTCGCAGGCGCCAATGACCAACGCGACGTCCGTTTCCGCAAACAACGGATTCACTTCTTCCAGTTCGAGAAGATCGTCATACTCGACTTCCGCCTCGGCCAATATGACGTTCATGTGTCCCGGCATTCTGCCGGCCACGGGATGAATTGCGTACTTCACTTCCACTCCTTTTTCGGTCAGAAGGGAAGCCAATTCTGCGATTGTAAACTGGGCCTTGGCCAACGCCATGCCGTATCCAGGGATGATGATCACCTTTTTGGCGCAGGCCAGCGCTGTTGCCGCTTCAAGCGTGATATCGCCCGAACTTTTCGTTGAACCGGTGTTTTGCAGCTTGCCGTTGTTCAAAAACACCGAAAGATCGCGAATCGTTTTGTTCGCATCTCCGAGCAGCATCATGGTATTTTCTCTGTCGTATAACGAATTTTCGACTCCGGAATACCCGGGCTTTTTGTCGAAGTTGCAGCAGATGATGTGCTTCGCGTTTTGGGCCATCAAAATCGGCATCCCCGATATCGGGGTCCCTTCGATTTCATTGGCCGCCGGATTGACTACATCGCAGGCACCCACGATGACCGCGGCATCCATGGAATGAAAATACGGATTGATTTCATCCATCTCGACGAGCATGTCATAGTCGATGCCGGCCTCGGCCAGCAGCACATTCATGTGTCCCGGCATCCTCCCGGCAACCGGGTGAATGGCGTATTTGACCTCCTTTCCCATCCCGGTCAAAAGCGTTGCAAGGGCCGCGACCGCCTGCTGGGCCTTGGCCAAGGCCATACCGTAGCCCGGCACAAAGACCACCTTTTGGGCCTCTTTCAAGATGTCGGCCGCCCTCTTCAGATCGTGTTCGTTGCCTGAGGGCTTCGCATCCAATCTGAATGCCGGTTCGGATGGATTTGTCGTCTTTGGCGTGGACAATGGCTGCTTTTTGAGATTCGGTAAAAAAATGTGCGCGATGGTTCGGTTCATGGCCTTGCACATGACATGGGTAAGTATGGATCCTGATGCCGCCACCGTGGCTCCAAAGGCGATCAGGAGCTGATTTTCAATCACCATGCCGCACAATGCCGCCGCAAAACCCGCCGTGGCGTTCAGAAAGGATATCAGAACCGGCATGTCGGCGCCCCCAATGCGGATCGAAAAAAGAATGCCAAAGGAGGCTGCCAGCAATATCTGACCAACAAGCAGAAGCATTGCTGTCTGGGAAGATACGAAAAACGACGCAGCACCCACCATCACCAGCAAGGTTGCATTGGAAAACAGCAGCAGCGTGTGGGCCGGAAAAATTTGCGGCGCCTGGGGCATTTTATTGGCAAGTTTAGCGCTGGCGATCATGCTGCCACTGAAGGTCAAGGCCCCAACGGTCAGTCCCAGCACCCCGGAGATTTCGCTGACCAGCGACAGCGCGTAGTCGCCTCGGGTCAGCTCGACAAACGAAACCAGAAAGGCCGCCACCCCGCCGGCACCATGCTGAAAAGCCACGATAGACGGAATTTGGACCATGTTGGCCGCCCGCGCCACGGCATGCCCCAAAATGACGCCCGCCAATAATGCAATGAGAACCGTGCCGACATCGATGATCCCGTTTCGGTAGAGCACCAGGCCCAATGCGCACAACAGGGCGAAGGCCGCCGTCCAGTTGCCGAACCTCGCCTTGAGCGGTGCCCGGAAAAGGGCGATGCCGAAGATGAGGACACAAATGATGAAGAAATCGATAAGAAAGATCATGAGCGGGCTCTTTTCTCTTTCGGATCGGATCCCTTTTCCCTGAAGAGCCCAAGCATTCTGTCCGTAATGAAAAAGCCGCCGTAGACGTTAAACGAGGCGGCAGTGATGGCGATGGCGCCCAATACGGTGTGCACGGTATTCGTAGGCACCGCAAAAAGGAGCAGGGCCCCTAAAATCGTCACCGCCGAAATGGCATTGGTCATCGACATCAAGGGGGTATGCAAAAGGGTCGGGACTTTCGATATCAGCATGTACCCCACCCCGAAGGACGCCAGAAAGACGCCCACCATCAGAAGTAAATTCGTCATGTTGACACCGACCTTACGGTTTGCGGGTTCGCCCGGCCATTTCGGGGCGTCATAAAACCCGAAAGTTGAGCTAATTAACACCCCATGGCTTTGATCGTGCCTTCGTGGTGGATCACGGATTGATGGGTGACAAGGGAGCTTTTGACGATCTCGTCTTCCAGATTGAGTTCCCCCGAGCCGTTTTCGAAGAGGTTCAGTATATAGTGGTACATGTTGTTCGCATACAGCCAGCTTGCGTGTACTGCCATTCGCCCTGGAATATTCTGTATGCCGCAAATGTGAACCCCCAATTTTTGGCTGAAACCTCCCGGTTCGGTGATTTCACAGTTGCCGCCTTGATCCACCGAAATGTCCATAATCACCGCACCGGGCTTCATCGTTGAAACCATCTGGCCGGTGACCAGAATCGGGGCGACCTCACCGGGCACCAAGGCGCTGAGGATGACCACGTCAGCTTCTTCGATATGAGGCGAAATCACGTTGCGCTCGATTACCAACCATTCATTTTCTAGGGATTTGGCATATCCCCCACTTCCTACGGCCACTTCCTGCGGGATATCGAATTCAATCACCTTGGCTCCCAGACTCTCTGCTTCGGTGCAGGCGTTTTGTCTGATATCCAGTGATTTGACAACGCCGCCGAGCCGTTTGGCCGTAGCGATCGCCTGCAGGCCGACAACTCCAGAACCGATGACAAAAAACTGCGCAGGTTTGACCGTACCGATGGCGGTCCCGATCATGGGAATGAATTTTGGCAATTGATTGGCCGCCATGATCACGGCCTTATATCCGGTGACCGCGCTCATGGATGACAGGGCGTCCATCCTCTGGGCACGGGAGATTCGCGGGATACCATCCATGGTAAACGATGTGATATTTTTATCCTTGAGCCGTTTGATCATTTCGTGATTTTCCGGAGCCGCCGGGTGTAAAAAAGTAACCAGGATGCTGCCGTCGCGCAGCATATTGACTTCATGTTTTCCAATATTTTCGTTGAATACAGGCTGCTTTACTTTCAAAACGATATCCGATTCGACAAACAGGCTCTCCGAATCGAATCGGATACTCGCTCCTGCGCTTCGATAATCTTCATCCGACAAGAAAATACCTTCGCCGGCTGATGATTCGACCGATACATCAAAACCCATGGCGATATATTTTCTTACGGTATCCGGTGTAGCTGCCACTCTTTTTTCTTCAGCCAAAATCTCTTTTGGTATTCCAATTCTCATGGGTAACCCTTTCGCAGAATTATTTTATGCGCTTATCCGAACGTTGAACGGCCATTATTCCAATCCCGGAAGGAGGCCTCGCATATCAAACCCTGGAAACGCCGTTTGACCCCAATCCGAGCGTCCATTTTCTCCGGCATCGGATTCTTGGAAAGAATATTCTTCACAGAAGACGACTTCTTCGCCAAAGTTTGCAAAACAGCAGAATTTTTTCTGGTAGCAGTTCACACATATCCCGTTCGCTTTGAGCGGCATTTTAGGATGACTATTTTTCAATTTTTGCTCCTTTGGTATGGAATAGCGCTTTTTTTAGTTTTCAAACACTTCCGGTCTGATGACATTGGAGTGAACCCTTTCCACTGCGAATTCGAAAAAGGGCGGGTGGGGGGTATTTTGAAGTTTTTCAATCACCTTCTGAATTTCTTTGTTCAATTCAAAGGGAAATCCGTTTTGAACATTTTGTGATAAT
>CBFCZJ010000029.1:0-19132 GCA_965602445.1 uncultured Desulfobacterales bacterium
GAGCCGGGATCCAGGAAAAGACTGGATTCCGGGTCAAGCCCGGAATGACGGCCCGGGAATGTTGAAGTTTCATTCTTGATCAAACCCCCCCTGTGCCAGAATAGTTGTCACCTATACGGGGTCAGCGCTTCGGCGGCCGCTTCGGTTTTTTTTGGCTGCTTTTGGCGCTTTTGTCTTTTTTTTGGAGCTCGATTTCGGGAAGGACAAGGAGCGCGATCCTGGAACGGCCCGCCGGCTGCCGGCGGGGCAGGGCGGTCGTCTGATCGGGGCCGGCGATCTCTTCCAGGGTGCGGCGAATCATTTCGTTCAGGTCGATTTGCATCGTTTTTTCCATAAAAGAACATAATCAACATTCATGCCAAGGGGAACCAGAAGGAACAGCCTCCCTGTTGTTGGCAATTATGATGTAATTACAAAAGGTTGGTCATGACGATGTGGGAAAAGAAGAGGTGAAGGTCCGTTTCGAAAAGGACAGGGCCAGGATGCGCTTTTCCGGTGCCCAATTTTCGGGGCACTGCTGCACCGCAAATTGGGCACCGCTGAATGCGGAAAGTCCTCCGCCGAAAAGACAGCGCCCCGCTGCGGCCGTGTTCTGGTTCAGACAGGCGCCCGATCAAATCAGCCGGACGGCGTCGGCCGGCACCTGGACCGAGACCCTGTCTCCGATCATGGGGCTGATTTTCCGGTAGGTGGCTTCGGAAAGGCTCAGGTCGATCCAGACCCCGATATCGACGGTACAGCGGATTTGCCCCTTTTCCTCGGTGGCCTGGATCACCCGGCCGGGAAACCGGTTTTCCGAACTGCTGCCCTCGGTCGGGCCGACCAGGAGCAGCAGGTTCGAATCGATTTCGATGCGCACTTTTCTTGGAATGGCTGAAACGCCGTCATAAGGAAGGGCGATCCGTGGGCCGTTTTCGATCCGGCAGACCGCCCGGCCGTCCCGGCCGCTGGTAATGACGGCGGCAAAGACGTTTTCCTGGCGGGCCGACGCCGGTCGTCCCTGATTCAGGTGGATCGTCTCGTTTGCCAGGGCCGCCGCCTGCCTCCGGTCGTGGCTTGTAAAAATCAGGCTGATTCCTTTGGCTTCGTTGATCTCCTTTAAAATACGCAGGATGGCCGACTGGTGTTCGGCGTCGACGCTGGCCGTCGGCTCGTCGCACAACAGCACCGAAGGAGACACCGCCAGGGCCCGGGCCAGGGCGACCCGCTGGGTTTCCCCGCCGGAAAGGCGGTGGGCCATGGCGCTTGAAAACGCCGTCATCCCCACCCGTTCCAAGGCCTCGGCCACCCGCGTTTTGCGCTCTTTTGCCGGAATCCTGCGGATCTTCAGCCCGTAGGCGACGTTCTGAGCCACGGTCCGGGTAAAGAGAATGGGATGCTGGTCGACCATGACCACCCTGCGGCGCAGCGTCTGGAGCCCCTTTCGGCTGAAATCCACCGGAGATGACTCGAAATCGATGGCGCCGGCGGTGGGCCGGTCCAGGAATGCGAGAATGTTGAGCAGGGTTGTCTTTCCGGCGCCGTTGGGGCCGAGCAGGGCATAGCGGCCCCCCGCCTCGATGGTCATTTCGGCAATATCGACGACGGTCCGTTTGTCGTAGACCTTGGTGACGCCCGAAAGGCGGTAGAGAATCAAAACCGGGACCTTCCCTGAAAAAAGTGAAAAAGCAGGTTCATGCCGAAAGCCAGTGTCAGCAATACGATGCCCAGGGCCACGGCCAGGGTGAACTGACCCTTGTCGTATTCCAGGGCCATGGCCGTGGTCATGGTCCGGGTAAACCCTTTGGCGTTGCCGCCGAGCATCATGGAGATGCCCACTTCGGCGATCACCCGGCCGAAGGCGGCGACCACCGCGGCCACCAGCCCGAACCGGGCCTCCCGGGCCACTGCCAGGGCGGTCTGCCAGGCGTCGGCGCCCAGGGTCAGGGCGGTTTTTCGGTACCGCTCGTCGATGCGGCTCACCGCGGCAATGGTAAAGACGGTCACCACCGGCAGAATCAGGATCACCTGGCCGATCACCATCGCTTTTTGGGTGTAGAGAAGACCCAGCATCCCTAACACCCCCCGCCGGGAGATGAAGGCATAGACGAAGAGGCCGATCACCACCGTGGGCAGCGCCAGCAGGGTGTTGAGCACCGTGATCAGTATCTGCTTTCCCCGAAAGTCGTTGAAGGCGATCGCAAATCCCAAGGGAATGCCGAGGATGCCGGCAATCAGGGTGGAGGTGCCGCTGACCTTCACCGACACCCAGACGATCTCCATCATCTCCGGATCCAGGGAGACCACCAGGGCAACGGCCGAACGGAGGCTGTCGATTAAAAACCCCATAAAATCGCTCCGCGATTTTATTAAGATGCGGCTGCCGCCGCATAAAATTAAAAGAAAAACGATACGGATGCTGCGCTGCCCGCAAGGGGAATGGGGCCGGACGACGGCAACCCGACCGCCCGGCCATACCCCTTTTGTCTAATTCTCATTTTTGCGGCGCCAGCCGCACCTACAATTTATAATGGATTCGGCGGTTTTTCAGCCGAATCCATTATAAATTGTCGGGGATGAACAGCTGTTTTCCCAGTACCCGGTAGTCGCGGATGAGCTTCTGGGCCCTTTCTGCGACCAGCCAACGGGCAAATTCGTCGGCCAGGTCGTATTTGACGTGGGGAAATTTTTTCGGGTTGACCGGAATGACCCCGTAGGGATTGTACAGGGCCGGGTCGCCTTCGCACAGGATGTCAAGTTCGATCGGGTTCTGGCTTCCGAATTTGTATTTGATGTAGGTGCCTCGGTCGGCCAGGGTGTAGGCGCGTTTTTCATCGGCGAAGGTCAGGGTCTTTCCCATGCCCTGGCCGATGGACTGGTACCATTTGCCGAGCCCCGGAGGAGAAAGAAAGCTCACTTCCACGTTTTTCCCGCCCTTGACGATGGTCATGCTCTGTTTTTCAAGCTTCAGGTCCGTGGACTGCCAAAGGGCCTGCTCCTTGGTGTGGGTGCCGCTGTCGTCTCCCCGGGAGATGAATTCCCCACCGCTTCGGGCGATCTTTTCAAGGGCTGCGGCCGCATCCTTCATGCCGTCGATGCCGGCCGGGTCCGCCGGCGGCCCGACGATGACAAAATCGTTGTGCATGACCGCGTACCGCTTGGTCCCGTAGCCGTCGGCCACGAACTGCTTTTCTCTATCCTTGGCGTGGACGAAGATGACATCCACATTGCCGTCCATCCCGTCGCGGATGGCCGCCCCGGTTCCCTTGGCAAATACCTTCACCTGGATGCCGGTATCTTTTTCCAGTTCCGGGAGCAGCACTTCGAGGAGCCCGGAGGCCTGGGTGCTGGTGGTGGTCGACATCTTGAGGATCTTGTCCTCGGCGGCGGCCCCGCCGGGCAGTATGGCGATTGCCCAAACAATCGCTGCGGCAATGAAAATAATCTTTCTTTTCATGGTTCCTCCTTGGTTGTTCAATGCGAATTGTCGGTTTTTTCTCCGGTGCCTGCCGCTAAAGGCGCTTCTGCCGGACGGCGGGCCGCACCGGCCTATAGGACATGAAGCCGGGCGGCATCGACCCCGGCAAAGATCCGGTCGTTTTCCGCCAGGCCTTGCCGGCACAGCGATGCGGTGGTCACCATCGCGGTGATCGGTGTATTGCCCGCCCGAAGGCGGACCTCGCTCAACACGCCGCGGGGCAGGATTTTTTCAATCCGGCACGAAAATCCGTTGCCGGCGCCGGCAGAATCTCCGGCCCGGGACAATCGCACTTCCTCCGGCCGAAAGGCCAGGCAGCTTTTTTCCTCTCCGGGTGGTGCATCGACAAGGAGGGAAAAATTCTCCAATTCGGCCCGGCAGCCCTGAAACCGTGCCGGAAACAGATTTTTCATGCCCACGAACCGGGCCACGAAAGGGGTCTCGGGCGCGTTGAAGACCGCCTCCACGGTTCCGGTCTGCTCGATTTTCCCTTCGCGGATGACCGCCGCACGCTGGCCGAGATACTGGGCCTCGGAAAAGTCATGGGTGACCATCAACACGGTAATTCCGGTATCCTCGTGGATCTGCTTTAAGATGTCCCGGATTTCCTCGCGAAAATTCGGGTCCAGGGCCGAGAGCGGCTCGTCGAGCAGGAGCACCTCCGGTTCCACCGAAAGTGCCCGGGCCAGAGCCACCCGCTGTTTTTCTCCGCCGCTCAAGTGGGTGACGGATCTTTTCAGCAGCGGTTTCAAGGCAAGCTGCTCGACCAGAGACGGCAGTCGGGCAGCCGGGAACCGATTGCCCTCCGGATGGTAGCGGAGCCCGAACCGGATATTTTGCTCCACCGTCAAGTGCGGAAACAGCGCGCTGTCCTGATAGACGATGCCGATCCTGCGGTGTTCCGGCGGCAGGCCGGTGACGTCGCGGCTTGAAATCGAAATGCGTCCTCCGTCCACGGAAATCAAGCCCGCCACCGATTCGAGAACGACGGTCTTTCCAGCGCCGGTGGGGCCGATGAGGCAGAAAAATTCTCCGGCGGCAACGGCCAGGCAAATACTTTCCAGGCGAAACGTGGACAGCCGCACGGAAAGATCTTCGATCCGGATCATGCCGCCGCCTCTTCCCTCATGGAAAACACCCGCAGCAGGAGAAACAGCACCAGACAGACGGCGATCAACCAGACGGCCACCGGCTGGGAATATTTCAGGCCGTAGGCGGTAAACCGTTCGTAGATCATGACCGGCGCCACCATGGGATGGTAGGCCACGATCACGATCGCCCCGAATTCGCTGATGGCCCGGGCCATGCACATGATCATGCCAACGACCATGCTGCGCCACGCCAGGGGGAATGTCACCCGGAAAAAAGTGGCCGTCGCCGAGGCCCCCAGGCTTCGGGAAACGTTTTCCGTCCGGACCGGCACGGCGTCGAAGCCGGTTTTGACCGCGTTGATGTAAAACGGCAGCCCCACGAAGGTCATCACCGCCACGATCCCCACCGTGGACCCCATGACGCGGATGCCCGCCTCGATCAGAATCTCTCCGAACCAGTGGTTTTTGCCGGCGATGCTAAGCAGGGCGATGCCGATCACCGGGTGCGGAATCATGATCGGCAGATCGACCACGCTCTCGAGCAGTTTTTTACCGGCAAACCGCTTCCTTGAAAGCAGATAGGCAAACGGCGTCCCGAACACCAGGGAAATGCCGGCCGCTGCCGCCGCTGCCCAGATGCTCAGTCCGATGGCCCGAATCACGTCGGGGTCTTTGGCCGTTTCCGCCATCAATTCCGCCGATGGTTCGAGCACCATCTGCAGCAGAGGAAGAAGAATAAAGGCGACAATCACCCCGCTGCTGGCCAATACCAGCCAGGCCGCCGGATCGGCTTTCCGAAATGATATCATGATGCTCGGCCCATGGTTGATCCGCCTCTCCGCCGACGGTCTCAGATGTTTCTTTCCTGATCAAAAAGGAAACTATTTTTATATAATACTTTGATATTTCAATCTTTATATTCCTACTTTTCTTTGCTCGCCCAAAGAGTCTTTTCCTGGATACTATGTCTCCGCTTCGCTTCCGTCTTTGCTCTTCGAGCTTCGCAGCGCTTTTCCGGAATGATGGTCGGGGTGGTTGTTCTGGCTTTTTCGGACATCGGACATCCGACATCCGACATCGAGTCCTTTTATTCCCTGACTTCCACCCGGGCTTGAAGCGCTTCGGGCAGCTTTTCCTTCATTTCTTTTGTGGGGACCCGGCAGGGAACGAACGGCGGCTGGCCCATGCGCTTCAAAGTGGAAAGGCCGCCCTCCGGATCGAGCAGGTAGTCCAGGAACAGGACCGCCCCTTTTCGGTTTTCGGCATCCTTGACCAGGGTGATTCCATAGGTGCAGGATGAACCGGTGCGGGTGATCCAGGTGCCCGGCTTTTTGCCCGTCACCTTTACCCGGGCCTGGCGGTAGAAGTCGTCGAACTGGTAGTTGCCCAGGTTGATGTGATCATCGAGCTGCACATATTTGAGTTTATGCTGGACCGCCACCGAAAGATACTCCCAGGCATAGTCCATGTTGCCGGTCTTGAGCAGGGAGACCAGTTCCACCGACTTGGGCCGCACATTGGCTTCGGGGCGGTTGGCGATCAGTTTGTCGTACAGACCGGGCTCATTGTAGTATTTTTCGGCGAGTTGGAGCACCATCAGGGCCCGGTAGCCGCAGGGATCCAGATTCGGGTCAGAATGGCCCCAGATCACGCCGGGACGGGCCAGGATGTCATACCAGTTGTCGGCGGAGATCTGCCCGGCATACTGGCTCTTGTCGGTATAGCAGAGCACGAGCTGGTTGGTGGCAAACCGGATGTTCCAGTCTGCGTGCTTCGGGACCAGGGTCTTGTCGATGACCGCATAGTCGGCAGAGGCCATGATGTCGGCCGGCTTTCCAAGTTCGGAGATCATCCGGGCCATCTTGGTGCTGCCGCCGGCTTCCCGGAGAACGTCGATCTGCGGGTGCATCGCCTCGAAGTGTTTTTCGATTTCGGCAAACGGTACCGTCAGGCTCCCGGCATGAAAGACCACCACCTTTTCACCGGCGGCGGCTGGAAGTGCCAGACATGACAAGGCCGCAGCGACCGCAAGGAAGGCGGCCGAAATTTGCATCAATTTGGCCTTCATGAAGCCTCCTCTTTTTTGGGGTTGGATTGCATATCCTGGGAAAAGACCATCTTTCCGCTGAAGCGAAGGTCATAGCCGGCCAGACGGGCGGCCGTTTTCAGAAAAGCCGGATCATGGAGCAGGCCCAAAAAGCGCTGCACCCCCGGTTCGAAAAACTTTTCTTTTCGGATAAGCAGGTCGTAGCGCTCCCATCGGATCGGAAGAAAATCGAGCCCCAGCAAAGAGGCCACCGGCCGGATGGCCGGCCCTGCGTGGGCGCGGCCGGCTAAGACTTCCAGGCCCACGTCCATGTGCCGGGCGATTTCGACGTCGTATCCGGTGATTTTTTCCCCCTGGATTCCGGCCTTTTTAAGCTCCCGGTCGAACAGGAGCCGGGTGCCGGTGCCCAGGGGCCGGTTGACGATCCGAATGTCGGCCCGCGCAAGATCGCCTGCGGACGTGATGCCCTTGGGGTTTCCCGGCTGAAGCAGGAGCCCCTGCTCCCGCCGGGAAAAATTGACCATGGCCGGCATCGGATCCAGCTCCCGGGCGGCGAATTCGAAGTTGTATTCGCTGCCGTTTTCCTGCAGCAGGTGGCTGGAGGCGATGTGGCACAGGTTCTGGCGCAGGGCCCGAATGCCGCCCATGCTGCCCAGGTTTCCAAAGACGGCCACCTGGCCCGGATTCTTCACGTTGAACAGGGAGATCGCCTGGTCCAGGAGATAATCGTTGCTCCCTGCAATGATCAGCAACCCTTCGTAAGGGGGAAGGCGGCCTTCGGTCTCGGGAATATTGATGGTGTGGTTTTCGATCCACTCATCGACCAGGTGTGCCGGAAACCGCCATTTTCCGGTCACCTTGGTGGCCGGCAGGCCTTTTTCGGCAATCAGCATATAGACCATTTTTTCGTTGACGCCGAGTCTTTGGGCCACTTCCCGGGTGGAATACAGGGTTCGCATGGGTTTGCCTCCTTTGGCGCCTTCTCCAAGGTTCGGAGAAGATCATAATTAACGCTCCGAATGTGTCAGGTGTCAATTAGAATGGAGAGAAGCCGAAAAAATATACCAAAAAATAACAATTAATAACAAAAAACAACAACGATCGAACCAAAGCCGGGGCGGTGCTCATGGAAGGCGGTATTCGTGTACGGGAGGGTGGCCGCACAGTCGACCTTTAATTTTGGATAGATGGTCCTATATTTGAAAGAACGTGAATAAAGACGATCGTTTCCAGAAGTCGTTGTGCCGGTGGTGTTGAGTTCATTTTTTCAGCCGTCGGAACAGGAGAGCGGCCAGTGCCCGGCGCCGCCTGAAGGGGAAGGATCGTCCCTGAACCATTGCCAACCTGCGAACCGTTCAGCCGCCGGTCGAAAGGAATATCGATGAGCGTCAAAGAGATGGAAAGCCTCAAGATGCCGGAGTTGAGAACCATTGCGAAAAAGCACGGCATCAACTCCTTTGGGAAAACCAAGGCGACCCTGATTCGCGAGATCCAGATCGCGGAAGGAAATTTCGATTGCTTCGGCAGCGCCGTGGAGTATTGTGATCAATGGGGCTGCCGATATCGGCCGCTCTGCTTCGACGAGGCCCAGAAATGGTCGACCGGAACGAAAAAAAAGCCGCCAACCCCCGTCAAGAAAAGGAGATCGTCATGAGCAAGCTTCTCTACCTTCAGGCATCGCCCCGTGGCGACCGTTCCTTTGCGATTCGAACGGCGGACGCCTTTGTCAATGCATACAGGGAGGTCAATCCGAGAGACGATGTGACCACCGTCAATCTGTTCGAAAAGATGCTGCCGCCCTTCGACGGATTTTCCCTCGATGCCAAGTACGCGATTCTCCATGGAGAAGAACACACCGAAGAACAGGCCATGGCCTGGAAGGGCGTCGAGACGGTGATCGGCGAATTCACCGCCGCAAACAAGATCGTCTTTGCCGTTCCCATGTGGAATTTTTCCATTCCCTACCGGCTGAAGCACTATTTCGACGTGATCGTGCAGCCGGGATACACGTTCAGCTACTCCCCGGAGGAGGGCTACTCGGGACTGGTCACGGGAAAGCCGGTGTTTATCGCCTACGCCAGAGGCGGCGCCTACCCGCCCGGAAGCGAAGCCGAAGCATTCGACATGCAGACCCGCTACCTGGAGATGATTCTCGGCTTCATCGGTCTGACCGAAGTGAAATCGGTGGTGGTGGAGCCGACGCTGGATCCGAACGCGTCGAAAAAAGCGCTGTCTGCCGCCGTCGCAAAAGCGAAAAGGATGGCCAAAAGCTTTTAATGGAAGCGGCATCTAAGAAAAACAAGGAAGGAACAGGCGCTGGCAGAAAAAAAAGCGGCGCCGCGACGCCGGGGCGCTTGCAGACCCTGATCAAGGCGGCCATGCTCGTTTTCTTTATCGCGGGCGCTCTGGCCGTGATGCGGTTTACCCCCGTTCGCGAATATCTCACCGCCGATGCGCTGGGGCGGTTTCTGGACGCCGCCGGTTTCTGGGCGCCGCTGGTGTTTGTCGTCTTTTACGCGGTCGGCGTGTGCCTGTTCGTTCCCGGGACCCTGCTTACCGGCATCGGAGGCGCCGTGTTCGGGGCCTACTGGGGGTTTGTCTACGTCTGGTTCGGGGCGATGATCGGCGCCAGTGCGGCATTTTGGATCGGCCGGACCCTGGGCCGGGATTTTGCGGCCCAGATCATCGGTGGCCGCTTGAAAAAATACGACGACGCTATCGAACGCAACGGGTTTGCCGCGGTTCTTTACATGCGGCTGGTCTATTTTCCCTTTACGCCCATGAATTTCGGTATGGGGTTGACCAAGGTCCGGTTTCGCGACTATTTTGCCGGAACCGGCCTTGGAATCATCGTCGGCACGTTCATTTTCACCTTTTTCATCGGGACGCTGAAAGAGGTGATTGCTTCAGGAAACTGGGCTGAACTGATTTCCTTCAAGGTTTTTTTCTCCGTCGGCCTGTTCGTTTTTTCCTTTTTCATTCCGAAGCTGATCAAGCGGTTCAAAAGAGAAGAGAAAACGGCGGAAGGCGAAAAGGGATGAGCGAAAATCACGCGTATGGCATCAAGAACCGTATTTTTCTTGCCGGAGACATCGGCGGAACCAATACGCGGCTGGCGCTCTTCGCTCCGGGAAAGCACCGGCCCGTGATGCGAACGGCCCGCGTGTTTTCAAGCGCCGACTACAAAGGGTTGGAACCGATCGTTGAAGAATTTCTTCACGACCGCAGCGAAAATCCTGCTTCAGCCTGCTTCGGCATCGCCGGGCCGGTGATCGACGGCAAAAGCCGCACCACGAATCTGCCGTGGACGGTTTCTGAAAAGCGCCTCTCCCGCCGCTTTGGATGGCCCCGGGTCCGGCTCGTCAACGACCTGGTGGCCACCACGCTATCCTTGGACGTGCTGCGGTCGAAGGAAACCGAAACGATTTTGCCGGGACGGCGGGGAGCCTCCGGAAACCGGGTTCTGGTGGCCCCGGGAACCGGACTCGGCCAGGCCCTGCTGGTTCGCTCGGAGGACAAGAGCCTGCCGGTCGCCTCCGAGGGGGGGCATGTCGATTTTGCGCCGGGCTGCGAGGCGGAAATCGAACTCTGGCGATTTTTGCGCCGCCGGTACGGTCATGTCAGCATAGAACGGGTGGTTTCCGGTGCCGGCCTGGTCGATATCTACGCCTGGCTGAAGACCTCCGGCCGCTACCGGGAGCCCCGGTGGCTCGCCCGGAAGCTGCAAAAGGCGGATCCGGCCCAGGCGGTCAGTGCGGCGGCCATGGAAAACAACACCCCCATTGCGGCGGCCGCCCTTTCGCGCTTTGTTTCGGTGCTGGGGGCGGTCTGCGGCAACCTCGCCCTTACGGCGCTGGCCACCGGCGGTGTGGTATTAGGAGGCGGGATTCCCCCCAAGATTCTTCCGTTTCTGAAAAGAAGCGAGTTTTCCGAGGCCTTTGTGGGCAAAGGCCGTTTCCAAAGCCTCCTCGAGGCGGTGCCGGTCAGGGTGATCCTCAACGACCGGGCGGCCCTGATCGGTGCGGCCCGGTGCGCCGCCGGGAATTTAGAGTCAATTTAACCCCGGCGCTGGCCGCGTCGGGATTCAAAGTTCCAGGATCCAGAACCGAATCCCCATGGCCAAACAAACAGTTGAAAAAAACGGCATCGGCAGCATCCAGCCGTGGATTTTGCCGGCGGCGGTGCTGGCCGGATGGTTTCTGGTTTGCGAACTGGGGGCGGTGCCCGGATACCTGCTTCCCCATCCGGTGGAGGTCGGCCGGGCCGGCTATCAGTATATTTTCGGAAGCCCCGGCGCGGCCCCTTACGCGGGGCGCTTTGCCGCAGACCTGGCGGCCAGCCTGATGCGGGTGGCGGTCGGTTTTGCCCTGGCGGTGGCCCTGGGCATCCCCCTTGGGGTTCTTTCCGGCCGTCTGGCCGTGGTCAACCGTCTGGTAAGCACTTCCATCAACGCCCTTCGCGCCGTGCCCGGCATCTGCTGGCTCCCCCTGGCCATGGTGTGGTTCGGGATCGGGATGAAGACCACCGTTTTTCTGGTGGCCCTGGCGGCGTTTTTCCCGGTCTATCTCAACGCGGCGGCCGGCGCCCGTGCGGTGGACCCGCTCTACTATCAGGCGGGCGCCATGATGGGGGTGACAAGGCTTCGTGGGGTGTTTGCCATCCTGCTGCCGGCGTCCATGCCCAACATCATCACGGGGCTGCGGCTGGGATTGGGCATCTCATGGGCCTATCTCGTGTTAGGGGAGCTCACCGGGGTGCCAAACGGCCTGGGCGCCGCGATCATGGACGCCAGAATGCTGGGGCGAATCGACATCATCGTGGTGGGCATCATCTTGATTGCCCTGATCGGGAGAATCTGCGACCGGTTTCTGCACCAGTTCATGAGGTTGTGTTTCAAAAGCGCCCGGAGGCTGGCATGAGGCGTCGATTGAAGGTCGTTGCGCCGGACACCCGGCGCCAGGAAAAGATTCTCCAGATCCGGTCTCTGCGCAAGGTGTTTCGGACCGGCGCCTTCGATCTGACCGTTCTCGAAGGAATCGATTTTTCCGTGCAAAAGGGGGAACTCATCTGCATTCTGGGGCGGAGCGGCTGCGGAAAATCGACCCTGCTCAAGATCCTGGCGGGCTTTATCCCCCCTACGGCCGGCCGGGTTCTGCTCGGCGAAGAGCCGGTGGCCAGGCCCGGTCCGGAGCGGTGCGTCGTCTTCCAGGAAGATGCGCTGTTTCCCTGGCTGACGGTCGAGGAAAACATCGCCTTTGGCATGCGCCAGCACCGATGGCCCCGAAAAGAGATCAGCGACGAAATCGACCGCTTTCTGTCCCTGGTCGGACTTTCCGAGTTTCGACACTACCTGCCCCGGGAAATCTCCGGCGGCATGAAGCAGCGGGTGGCCCTGGCCAGGGTGTTGATTCTTCAGCCGAGGGTTCTGCTCATGGACGAACCGTTCGCGGCCCTGGACGCCCAGACCCGGGAAGAGATGCAGCAGCTCATGCTTTCGCTCTGGGCGAAGCTTTCCCATACCATCTTGTTCGTCACCCACGACGTGACAGAAGCGGTGACCCTTGCCGACCGGATTCTGCTCATGGGCAAGGATCCGGGCCGGATCCGGGAAGACATCAAAGTCGAGCTGCCCCGCCCCCGGAAAAGGGACACCGAAGCTTTTCTCTTTTTCTGCCGCCGCCTTTTCGAAGGGCTTCGCTCGTAAAAAAAGGACCGATGAACGCCTGCCGCCGAAAACTGCGAAAATCCGTCGAAGATCTGATCAACCACTGGGAAGCCGACGGCATGCCCGGCAGAGACCTTCTGATAGAGCAGGCTCAAGCGCTGAAAGAAGCCGGCTGCCCCGGCCTCTGGGCATCTGCTCCGACGATGATCACGGCCACCGTCGACGACGGAATCGGCCAGGGAATCGATCTGATCGGACGTTTTGCCGAGGCGGTCGGGGTCCGGGTCGAATTTCTCGGTCTGATGAAGTCCCCGGAGAGGATCGTCCAGGAGGCTCGGAAGCGCCACGCAGACCTGGCGGGCGTAACCGTGCTTCAACTCGACACAGAGCCGGTTCTTTCGCAAATCGCCCGGCAACTGCCGCAAGAAACAGCGCTGATCGCCGGGGGCCCGGCCTTCCGCCTCGATCCCGAGCTGGCCGACCGGGCAGGGGTATCCTTCGTGGCCAGGGACGCGGCTGCGTTTCTGCGTTTTTTGCTCGGTTATGCGCCGGACCGACAGCGGCCCGCGTAAGCTTGCCGTTCCGGCCCAACTGTGGTACTG
This sequence comes from uncultured Desulfobacterales bacterium, assembly GCA_965602445.1. Classification (GTDB taxonomy): domain Bacteria; phylum Desulfobacterota; class Desulfobacteria; order Desulfobacterales; family CAFBRK01; genus JAIPEL01. The sequence continues at coordinate 12,863 of CBFCZJ010000029.1, forward strand.
TCCGGCCTTAAAAAATGCCCGCCTGCGCTTCGATGGAGATCGAATCGATTTTCTGGCAACCCGAACACCCAAAAAGGATGATCAGGATGCTGTTCGACCGGGAGCCGGACCTCAATGAGCGGCGAAAGACGGGGCGGCTGAGGGCCCGCACCGTCTGCTTCGCTTTGCTGCACTTCCGGGAGCCGATCATCGGCCAGATCAACGACATCTCCATATTCGGCGCTTCCATTCTGTATTTCAAATCGAGCCGGGATCTAGATGAAGAGCTCGTTGTGGACATTTTCACCTCGGACAATCGGTTCGTGCTCAAAGAGGTTCCCATCGAAGTCGTGTCGGACTTCAAGGTGAACGTCGAAATCGATCTGGGGCAAACCACGCTGCGCAAAAGAGGGGTGAAGTTTTTGGATTTGAGCAAGGCGCAAAAAGATCAACTGAAGCATTTCATGAGGCTTTACGCAGTCGGCGGCGGCAGTCCCTAGCCGCGGCCGCCGAAAATTTTCCCCCGCCCCCTGGCGGCAAACGACGATACCCCCTGCCGCGACTTTATTTGCCTTTGCCTGAGCAAACAAAAATCTAACCCAATGCTGACAAAAGAGACACACGGCATCGAAATCATGGAAAGGATCGGCCGGCGTCCGGGTGGTCGCAGCGAAAGACGCGGGCGCCGGCCGAGGAATCGAATCCTTCAAAGGCCGAAAGGCGACCGACCATGCCAAAAGAACGCATTCTGGTGGTGGACGACGAAGAAGACATCCTGGAGCTGGTCCGGTACAACCTCGCCCGGGAAGGTTTTCAGGTGACTTGTGCGGCAACCGGTGAAGACGCCCTGAAAAAGACCGGTATCGACAGCTTTGATTTGATCGTGCTCGACCTGATGCTTCCGCGGATCGACGGGCTGGAGGTGGCCCGGCACCTGAAGAAAAACGCCCAAACCCAGCAGATTCCGATCGTCATGCTCACGGCCAAGGGGGAAGAGGCGGACGTGGTTGCCGGACTGGAAATCGGCGCCGACGACTACGTGACCAAGCCGTTCAGCCCCCGGGTGCTGACCGCCCGGATCCGGGCCGTTCTGCGGCGGCGCGCCGTCGAATCCGACGAGAATTCTCCGGTTCTGGAAATTCACGACCTGGTGATCCACCCGGGACGGCGGAGGGCAACCATCGAAGGCGTGCCGGTGCAGTTGACCTTCACCGAGTTTCAGGTCCTGTATTTTCTGGCGCGGAGACCGGGCTGGGTCTTTACCCGGACCCAGATCGTGGACGCGGTCCGTGGAGACGACTACCCGGTCACCGACCGAAGCGTGGACGTTCAGATCGTGGGTCTGCGAAAGAAGCTCGGGGACTGCGGCGATTACATCGAAACCGTCCGCGGCGTGGGGTACCGGTTCAAAGAATGATCAAATCGCTGCCGCGATTTGATCATGGTTCGCGTTCCGCGAAAAACACCCACCAACGGTCGTTTTTACACGGCCTCGATGGCGAGTTTTTGCCGGCGGCAGCGTCGATACCCATTGGCCGGCCTGGCCCATACGATGCCGCCCCGAATATATGGCATCCATTGTTTTCATACCAGCAATTCGGCTGGAAAATAGGATGAGCGGATCGGGATGAAAAAACGACGACTCCTCTGGCAGCTTTTTCCCTCTTACCTGTTGATCACGGTAATCGCCTTGGCTGCGGTGAGCGGGTTTGCCTCCAATACCGTCCGGGAGTTCTTCCTGGAACGGACAGCTGAAGATCTGCGAGCCCGCTCCCGGCTGGTCGAAGGCCATGTGGCTCCATACCTGTCGCCTCTGGATCAGGCCCAGGTCAACCGGATCTGCACGGAAGCCGGAAAGGCCTCCGGCACGCGGATCACCGTGGTGCTGCGCTCCGGACGGGTCGTCGGGGATTCGGAAGAATCCCCCGCGCAAATGGACAATCACGGCACCCGGCCCGAGATTCTCGCCGCCGCAGAATCCGGCCTTGGCAGGTCCATCCGGAAAAGCGCCACCCTCGGTCGGCAGATGATGTATGTCGCCGTTCCGATCCGGCAGCAGGAGGTGATCACGGCCTTTGTCCGCGCATCGCTTCCGCTGACCGACATCGACGCCGAAATCCGTGCGATCCAGGTCCGGGTACTGCTGGTCGGTCTGTTTGCGGCCGTCTTGGCGGGCGCCATCAGTCTGCTGATCTCCCGGCGGATCACCCGCCCTGTTGAAGAGATGCGCCAGGGGGCGGAGCGGTTTGCCGACGGTGCGCTGGCGCATCGGCTCCTGCTGCCCGGTACCGAAGAGCTGGCCGCGCTGGCCGACACCCTCAACCGGATGGCCGAACAACTCGATCAGCGAATCCAGACCATCGTCAGACAGCGAAATGAACTGGAGACCGTGCTGTCGAGCATGGCCGAGGGGGTGATCGCCGTGGACATGGACGAGCATATCATCAGCATGAATCCGGCAGCGGCGGCCATGTTCGGGGTAAGGGTCATGGAAAGCCAGGACCGGCCCATCCAGGAGGCCGTCCGAAACTCGGATCTGCAGCGCTTCGTCAAACAGGCCCTTGCCGGCGACCAGAAGACAGAAGGCGACATCGTTCTGTATCACGAAAAAGAGCGGGTCCTGTGGACCCACAGTACCCCCCTGCGGGACTCGGAGAACCGGCCCATCGGCATCCTGGTGGTGATGAACGACGTCACCGAGCTGCGACGCCTGGAAAATCTGCGCCGGGATTTTGTGGCCAACGTTTCCCACGAGATCAAAACCCCCCTGACCGCCATCAAAGGGTTTGTGGAGACGCTGGCGCACGGCGCCGCCGAAGAGCCCGAAGAGGCCCGCCGCTTTCTTGGCATCATCAACCGGCACGTGGACCGCCTGTCGGCCATTGTCGAAGACCTGCTCAAGCTGTCCCGCATCGAGCGGGACGACGAGGCGGGCAAGATTCGATTCGCCCAAGCCCCCCTCGATGCGACGATCCGCAGCGCCGTTGGATTCTGTCAGGCCCGGGCCGAGGAAAAGGGAATTCGCATCGAGGTGGACTGCGGCGCCGAGGTCCGGGCGCCGATCGACGCCTCCCTGATGGAACAAGCCCTGGTCAACCTGCTCGACAACGCGGTCAATTACACCGGAGAAAAGGGGCAAATTCGGGTGGAAGCTGAATCCGACAGCGGCCGGGTTCGGCTGCGGGTGGTCGACAACGGCATCGGGATTGCCCGGCAGCACCTGCCCAGGCTGTTCGAACGCTTCTACCGGGTGGACAAGGCCCGGAGCCGAAAGCTCGGCGGAACCGGGCTCGGGCTGTCGATCGTCAAGCATATCGTCCAGGCCCACGGCGGCACCGTGACGGTGCAAAGCGAACCGGACAAGGGGAGCACCTTCGAGATCGTGTTGCCGCGGTAGGAGGGGGGCGGGGTCTAAAATTCAAGGTTCAAGGTTCAAAGTTCAAAGTTCAAGATTCAAGGTTCAAGGTTTACGGCTTGAACCGCTTGGCCGGCTAAGGCCAAAAAATTCCTATAGAATTTCTTCCGGCAAACTTTGAACCTTGAACGCCGCGTCAGCGGCGGGGGGGTCTTTTATCCTCTGTCTTCTGTCGTCCGTCCTCCATCCTATTGTTTTTGCCCTTTTCCGACATCGGACCTCTGACCTCCGACATCCGCCTTTCTACAGCCCCGACCGGATGACCAGGTCGGTAATCGGCCCGCGGGATTTATCTCCCTTCAGGACCATGTGCCCGTATATGCGGCTGCCCTTGAACTTGTTGACCACCCAGTTCAGACCGTTGTTTTCCGAGTTCAGATAGGGGTGATCCACCTGGCGGATGTCGCCCAAACAGAAGCATTTCACCCCTTCTCCCATGCGGGAGAGAATGGCCCGGCATTCGGCCCGGGACATGTTCTGCATCTCGTCGATGATGACCACGGCGTTTTCGATGTTCATGCCCCGAATGTAGGCCAGGGGCAGCAGCTCGAAGCGCTTGGTGTCGAATTTGGGCGGCGATGCCGCCGTCTCGAGAAAAATCCGGTTGGCCGTGCGAAGCTTGTGCAGCTTTAAGACCAGCTCGGAAATGTACCGGGTGTAAGGCTCCATCTTTTCTTCCACCCTTCCGGGCAGGTAGCCGAGCTTCTGGCCGATTTCGATCATCGGCTTGACCACGTAGACCTTGTTGTGGCTTTTGCGCTGCTGGGTCAGGTAGAGGGCTGCGGCCAGGGACAGGAAGCTTTTTCCATAGCCTGCCTCGCTCTGGACCGACACGATGGGAATGTCGGGATGGATCATCAGCTCCAGGGCCAGGTTCTGGTATACATTGCGGGGGATTACGTTCCAGACGCGGTTCTGGTAGTCGACGATCTTTTCTCCGTCCGGGGAGAAGAAAAGCGGTTTTCCCTTTTCGTTCCAGGCAAAGGCGTTGGAAAGCGGGTCGTCTTCGATCGCCACGAACCCGGTGTAAAATTCGGCTTCGGCCTTGGAAGGGGCCGAGTCCTTGTAGTGCTCGCTTCGAATACCCTGCAGACCGGCCTGGAGCTGCAGGATTTTGTCGTTGGTGACCAGGATCGGGTTTTCGATCCCGCTTTTTTCGATTTCCTCCAGGATGTAATTGTCGACCAGCTTGGCCAGGGATTCGGCCACGCCGTTGCACTTGAGGATTTTGAACTGGTCCGGATGGTCGGTCAGATGCTCGATGACTTTGGCGACGATGTGGCCAAGGCGCGGGTCTTTTTTGAACTTGTTGAGCTCCAGCAGTACATTGTAGGGAATGTAGACGTTGTTTTCGCTGCCGTTTCGGAGTTTGAACAGGGCACCGGGGTCATCGAGCAGCACGTTGGTGTCGATGACATAATGCTTTTCAACGGCCATGGAGGTATACCCCTTTCCGCACAAGGTCTGGGTAAAAAGCCAGAATCCATTTGAAAGAGCATTGCGGCATTCCGCATATCCGACGTCTGAAAAAGTTTCAGGCCACGAATAGTGATCTGTCATACCCTTCTTTTATTGTGTTTGTCAATGGTTGGCAGGACAATATGTTGTGGTTGGAGCGCTTGTCAGAGAAATGTTCCGATGACTTTGGTTTTTTCGATCAGACTTTTACCGAAAAAGTGAACAAGACTGTCGGAAGAAAAATCGCAAAGACGATCGGATACAAGCAGGTGTAGAAAAACAACCGGCCCATGTTCAAAGGCCTGCGAACCGAACCGGGCCGATAAGCAGCCAAAAGAGATCAATTGCCGCCCCGAATGTCAACGGCCACATTCTCCCGGATTTCTCTCCCGTTCAATTGGAGCGCCAGTGAAATCCCGCTTTTCCCGTCGGGCAGCGGACCTGCGCTGATGCCCTTTTTGCCGGGGGTGATGCTTGTGTCCCTGTAAGGAGCGAAGGCAATGAAGCGCGCCGGAGCGATTTCGCGCTGCAAGGTTTCTCCGGCGGACACCGCATCGGAAGGGATCGTTCCCGCCCTCACATCCGACGGGGTGATACCGGCAAACACGAATCCGCCGGCATTTTTCCCGTCAAGGATGTAGCGGGTCCGGTTCCAGTCGATCTCGATGGTGGTGGCGGTTTTGTTTCCCAGCGTCAGCAAAAACGATGAAAAAAAATTTCCGCCTTTTTTCATGGGTTTCAAAACGAGCCGGTAAGACTCCCTTTCGACGGTTTGACTTGGCGGCTCGGCCCGCTGCCCAACGATGGTCGGCTTGGCGGCACAAGCTCCTACGGACAGAAGAACCATCACGGAAACCAACAGTCGCTGCCAATATTCCATAATCCCTCCCCCGGGCGATCCGGTCAAAATAGGCCGCCGCCCCTTCCCCGATCGGCGCAGGCCGGTGAACTCCTGTTACATCCATTGCCGTGCGACAGGCTGAAAGGCACGTGTCGTAACGCGCAATATGGCTCATAATCGGGCCGGTATCAAGACCTGAGAGACCGAATGCGAGCCCGGCCGGACAAGCGAAACGGTATTTTTCAGCGCCGGTACGGCATCGGCGCCTCCGGTTTCCCAGGCCGGATAAGATCCGAACATCTCATGAAATTTCCAGGTTAACCGATTTCTATTTTGTTTCTAACCGGTGACTAACAGTTCGACCCTACTGTCGGCCATCGAATCGATCGGGCCAAGACGACCCGAGGCGGTTCATCCGAAGACGGAAGGAAGGGGGGAATGGCGGGGCAATAAAAATTCGGGTCTATGTACGAATCTAAGGTCGATCTGAGGGTGGAGGGGCATCTTCCCTGAAAACGCGAAAAACTCCTCAAACAGTTTCCCGTTTTCAGGGAAGATACCCCTCCACCCAAGCTTG